>JAKSMH010000041.1 GCA_024400715.1 Bacteroidales bacterium
CTAATATTCAGATTGATAGTTAATTAAATTAACAAATAAAAATTTGATATGTTAAAAATATTCTTATGAATTTGGAAGGATGTCTTTCTTGAAACTTCATCGAAGTTTGTATCGTCAATTCCGTGACAATTGCGCAGCAAGTCACCGTTTTGGGTTAATTTGTAGCCAAAATGAACATCCGAGTTCTTCCATTAGAGTCCCAAGTGGAATTTTCTTCATCGGTTCCACACGGATATCTTTAATTTCTTGAAAATTTTCTTTGTATAAAAAACGGCTCTAAATGGCTTTGACAGATGTCTATTCTTGTTTATTGGTTCAAAAAGAAGAGAATATGCTTGATTTTCATATCTAAACCTCGGCTTAGGGGGTAGATTGTGTTATTCGGCATTATCTTCTTCGGTGGCTTCAATGATGTGCTTGTATTTTTCCTTGCGTTCTTTCCACTTGTTTCGGGCATATTGCTGCATATCTTCGACGCTGTCGGTTTCATCTACGATTTCCAAGCCAAAGATGGATTCAATGATATCCTCCAGCGTGACGATGCCAGTGAAAGAACCATATTCGTCCACAATCAAAGCGATGTGTTCTTTTTCCTTGAGTAGGGTTTCCCAAAGCGTGGCAATGCTTTGTCCTTCTTCGGCCACGACAATCATTCGCTTCAATTCGGATAGTTTGATGTCAAACTTGTCGTTGGCGACGTTTTCCAGCACTTTTTGTCTGAGGACGTAGCCAGTGATGTGGTCTTCGTCATTGTCGGCATACACGGGAATACGGGCATAATGCAGGTATTCTTTGTTTTTGTAGAATTGGGAAACCGTCATTTCCTCGGCGGCAATGGAAACCACCGTTTGGGGTGTCATAATGTCTTCGACCTTGACCGTTTCTAATCTAACGATATTCTGGATAATTTTGTTTTCTGATACGTCAAATTCGCCTTCTTCAGCCGCAAGTTCTGCCATTGCCGACACTTCCTCGCGACTTACCGTGGCTTCTTTTTCTTTTTTACCCAAAATCTTAACCATCAATTCTGATAGAAGAACAAAGGGGAACATAATGACAATCAGCACTTTTAAAATTCTTGCCACAGGAATGCAAAGTCGTCGCCAATTGTTGGAGCCAATGGTTTTGGGCATAATTTCGGAAAATACTAAAATCAGCAAGGTTAAGATGGCTGAACCAATACCAAAATAGGTGTTTCCCCAGATGGCAACCACTTGGGCACCGACGCCAGCTGCGCCAATGGTGTTGGCAATCGTGTTCAAAGACAAAATCGCAGCCAATGGTCTATCTATGCTTTCTTTATATTTTAGAAGTAAGGCGGCTCCAGGTCGTCCTTCCGCTTCCAACATATTTATATAGGATATTGGTGTGGAAAGCAATATGGATTCCATTAATGAACAAAAAAAAGATATTAAAAAAAAGAAAAAAATGTATAATAATAATGTTCCCATTTCAAATTTTAAATCGCTGCAAAGATACGAAAAATTTATGGATTAAATTTTTTGTGTTTAGTTACCAAAATAATTCATATTTTTGCAGAGCCGATTGCTTTTAACTTTGACTTAGGGGTTTCATGAAGTATAGAGTGGCGGCGTGAAATGTTGGTTATGGAAACCTTTTGTGAACATTATGAAAAAGAACATTATAATTACCCTTCTTATTATCGTTTTGAAGTTTTTCCTATTTGAAAATACTGCCAATGCCACAGATCAGTACCCAGACTATCTTGTGATGAATGGGGAGAAGTTTGAATTATATGTGGACTGGTCCTTTCCTTCACCGTTGGCGATATACTATATGCGTACAGCGCAGCCTTCTCCATTTGAATCTTGGGGTACGGCCAACTATCGTGGACATGTTGCCACTTGGGAAATACGAGACAGCTCACTATTCCTTGTTAAAGTTGACACACGGCCACAGGCTGAGCGTACCGGAACATATTTTTCCACTTCCCAGCAACACCAGGACACTTTAACCGTACCTGCCTTCTGGGGAATCAAGTCGTTGGGGAATCTGCCCAACAACAATGATGGAAGCGTGCTGGCCGACTGGTTCAGCGGTGTCATTGTCGCTAAGCGCTATCTCAACCCTGAAGACGAACGAATTTATTACAGTGACGAGAGCAGCAATCAACAGAAACTGGCAGCAAAGAATCGACTCGATGAGCAGACGAAGAGTAATGCTGCGGCTGGCGATTTCTACCTGTTGGTACGTCAGGGCAAAGTGAAAGTAATGCTTGCTATCAACGAGATGGATATGGAAAGGGCTATGAAGATTTCAGAAGAGGATATGTCGGACCGTGACTTTATGATGAAATATGAGATGTTATATCTCAATCAAAGTTATATGTTGTACCATCTTTCAGCAGGGCTTTCGCATGATTCGGTAACTGTGTCGGGGCATGGTGGTCATTTTGTCAACTATGAAGGTTCCTCGTTGATTATGGGCTATTATGATAATGATCCAGTCAATTGGCCTTTTAGCTGGGAAAATTCCGAACTTTGTGGGGCACCAGTACCGCATTTCGAGGTGATTCATGACTCGATATTTGTCACAGGAATGCGCATCGCCTATTCTGAAGGACTGTTTGACTACAGATATATTGATGTGGCAATGGACAGCGTTTTCCCGCCCGAGAAATTGCAGAACGGACGACTTTTTGCTACTTGGGTAAACGGAAAACAAATGGTGCAATACACTGTGTTTGACGACTATGACGAATTATTTTATGAAAAAAAATACATATACAAGATACAACGAATGGAGGTGAAAGATGGTATAGTGCTGCGTTCTCAAATTTATCCCAATTCGTTTGAACTGGACGGAATGAATGATTTATCTCGCACTTCCCACTTTTGCAATCCCGACCAAGTTTGCTGTACGAAATTTGGACTTTGGTTGCCTGTTGATATTAAAAAACTGCCTACGGTGACGGAAAATGCGGCATATTTGGAAGAGGAAAACTCCATGTTGGAATTTCTCTCGCAGCATCCACTCAACGACACTACCATCAATGGGCGATTCATGATTGGCTTTGGCCTTAATTGCAATGGACAAGCCGATCACTTTTGGATGACAGATTTACGAAACGAGGGGGTGATAGATTGGGGAGAATCCATATTGGAAGCCATTAGACAACTTCCCCCATATTGGCAACCCGCAAAATATGCCTCGCACGAAGGAGAACTTCCCATTCCGATTGACAGCTACCAAGTGATTGATGTCACCATTCAAGACGGAAAATTCACTAACGCGTATTTACATCGTTGATGATGTTGGACTGCTTAAAAATAAAGGAAGCGCAGCTCAGAAAAAAGATTTTTTCTTTTTTTTTGTGCCATGTGTTGTATTTTTCGCAAATTGTGTAAAACTATCGAATTTATGGTGAGTGATTATAAAAGATATGCTTTTCAAATGAAGTCTTTGACTATGCCGGTGGCCATTTTGATGTTTTTGGCCGTGATGTCGAGTTGTCAAGTGCAGGCTCAGGACGCGGATCAGGCTAATCCAGATTTGCGCTTGGATGCTGAATATTTCCCTCCATCCGACCCGTTGGTGCGGGAAAAACTTCAACAATGGCGAGACTTAAAGTTCGGGATGATTATCCATTGGGGCTTGTATGCGGTGCCGGGCATTGTAGAATCTTGGTCTATTTGCTCTGAAGATGAGTCTTGGATTCCTCGCGATAGCTCAATCAGGTACGATGATTATAAACGCTGGTATTGGAGTCTGTCTGAACAATTTAATCCTGTTCAATTCGATCCAGAGCAATGGGCACGTACTGCACGGGATGCAGGAATGAAGTATGTCGTGTTTACTACCAAACACCATGATGGATTTGCTATGTTTGACAGCAAATATAGCGATTTTACCATCGCAAAAGGGCCATTTGCACAAAATTCCAAAGCAGATGTGACAAAATATGTTTTTGAAGCTTTCAGGAATCAAGGAATGATGATAGGAGCCTATTTCTCAAAACCAGATTGGCATTCACAATATTATTGGTGGGATAGGTATGCCACTGCCGACAGACATGTAAATTATAAAATAGAGAATCATCCGCAAAGATGGAATGAATTTAAAAAACTCGTTTATAATCAGATAGATGAACTTACTTCAAATTATGATGATGTCGATATCCTTTGGTTGGATGGTGGATGGGTGAGGGCTCCGCAAGAAGATATAGACATGGCCGGTATTGCGACAATGGCCCGAAGAAATCAGCCTGGATTACTCATTGTTGATCGAACCGTACAAGGACCATACGAAAATTATCGTACTCCAGAAAAAATGATTCCGGAAAAACAGCTTCCCTATCCTTGGGAAACTTGTGTGCCGTTGAGCAAAGACTGGGGATTTGTGCCCAATGCGACTTTTAAAACGCCACAACAAATCGTTGCTATGTTGGTGGAGGTGGTGGCTAAAGGCGGCAGTTTGTTGCTCGGTGTTGGACCTACTCCCGATGGCGTTATTGAAGATGCCGTGGTGGAAACTTTGGACCGGATTGGTACGTGGTTGAAGGTTAACGGTAAAGCGATTTATGCAACCCGGCCGATTCGTTTTTATTGTGATGGAGATGTTTGGTTTACAGGAAGTAAAGACGGAAATACAGTCTATGCTTTTGTTATGCCGTCTGCGTTGAGAACGCCTGGTAACACAATTTCCTGGAAGCATAATTTGCCCCGGAAAGGCAGTAAAGTCACCCTTTTGTCTAATAAAAAGAACGTAAAATATAAGATAAAGGATGATGTGCTTACGCTTTCGCTGCCTTCGGATGCCGATTTTATGCCTCAAGTGCTTGAATTTGTCATTGAACAATGATAACTTTGTTTATGTTGATGATTTTTTTTGAAAAAATAGAAATATGAAGTCTCGTTTATTGTGTTTTCTTGCCTTTTGTGTGCCGATGGTTTTGTGTGCCCAATCGAATTATGTTGATTTAAATAAGAATGGCAGGATGGATGCCTATGAAAATCGAAATTTGTCCATTGAGCAGCGTGTGGACGATTTGGTGGCACAGATGACGTTGGCGGAAAAGGTGGGGCAATTGCAGATGACAATGGGCTGGGATTATTACCAGCGAAATGGTGATGAGGTTTTTCTATCCGAGAAGTTTAAGTCTGACTTGCGGGATAGAGATATGGGATGTGTGTGGGCTTTGATGCGGGCGGATCCTTGGACACAAAGAAATTTTGACAATGGTTTGCTTCCCGTGATGGCTTCACAACTGGTGAGGGAGATGCAGCTGTTCGTCCGCCAGCATTCGCGTCTTGGCATTCCGCTGCTTTTGGCGGAGGAGTGTCCACACGGCTTGATGGCTTTGGAAGCCCCGGTTTTCCCTACTGCTATTGGACGCGCATCTTCTTTCAATGCAGATTTGGAGTATAAAATAGGTTATTTAGTGGGACAGCGAGCATATAATCAAGGTGCCAATGTGGCTTTTGGACCAGTTGTCGATATAGCTCGCAATCCTCGGTGGTCGCGTTTTGAGGAAAATTATGGCGAAGATCCGACATTGTCGGCGGTTATGGGCACTCAATATGCGTTGGGTTTGCAAAAGGCGGGAGTGATTTCCACACTGAAGCACTTTACTGCCTACGGATGTTCGGAAGGCGGCCATAACGGGGCTCCTGTCAATGCGGGAATTCACGAATTGTTGTCATCGCTTTCTTATCCTTTTATGAAAGCATCGCAAGAAGGTGCCTTGTCGGTGATGACGGCCTACAACGCTGTTGACGGTGTTCCTTGCACTGCCAATGAATGGCTATTGAATGATGTATTGAGAAAAACCTGGAATTTTGATGGTTTGGTGATTTCAGACCTGTTTGCCATTGATGGTTTGGTGAGCGAACGCTTGGCAACCGATAAAGTTGAGGCCGCGGTGTTGGCTATTCGTGCCGGTGTCAATGTCGATTTAGGTGCGTCTTGCTATGGACAACCCCTGATTGACGCTGTTCATCAGGGCTTGGTGTCTGAAAAAATGTTGGATGAGGTTTTGCGGCCTGTACTCACAATGAAATTCAAACTCGGTTTGTTTGATACTGATTTCCAATCGCTTACAACTGTAGAGAATAATGACGATTTGCTCTTGGAATCCGCATACGAATCGGTGGTTTTGCTGAAAAATGAGGGGAATTTGCTGCCCTTATCGAAAGAATTGCGTCGTGTGGCTGTGATAGGTCCCAATGCCGATAACGTTTACAATATGTTGGGTGATTACACAGCTCCCCAGCATCCTGAGTCGGTGGTGACGCTGTTGGAGGGTTTGCGTGAGGCTTTGCCGCAAACGGAAATAGACTATGTTCAGGCTTGTTCTATTCGTGACACCTCTTGGCAGGAAATTGACAGGGCGGTGCTGGCTGCAAAACGTGCCGATGTCGTCATTATGGCTTTGGGTGGTTCCAGTGCACGTGACTTTCAGACAGTCTTTGAATCAAATGGAGCTGCTGCTTCACGTGAAACGGTGAGCGATATGGAGGCGGGCGAGGGATTTGACCGTGCCACTTTGTCGCTTTTGGGGCATCAACAGGCTTTGTTGGAGGCAGTTTGTGCTACTGGCAAGCCGGTGGTGCTCGTGTTGATTCAAGGGAGGCCGCTGAATATCACTTGGGCGACGCAATATGTGCCCGCTATTCTGTGCGCTTGGTATCCCGGAGGTATGGGCGGACGTGCTATTGCGGACTTGCTGTTGGGAAATCGTACGCCATCAGGCCACCTTCCGATTTCATACCCCCGTGATGAAAATCAACTCCCTGTGTATTACAATGCCCTTCAATCGCGAAGAAATTATACTGATGCGTCCGCACAACCTCTTTTCCCTTTCGGATTTGGTCTAAGTTATACTTCTTTCAAATATTCAGATAGTCTTTCTTGCGAAAAAATTTCCGAAAATGCCTGCCAATTGTCTTTTACGATAACTAATACGGGTGATTATGACGGGGCCGAGGTGGTTCAGCTGTATGTTCGCGATGAAGCCGCTTCTGTGATTCAGCCCGAACGACAATTGAAGCAGTTCCAAAAAATATTCTTGAAAAAAGGTGAAAGTGGAGTGGTGGATTTTATCCTTACGGATGATGATTTGAAAATGCTGAACCGCGATTTGCAATGGGTGGTGGAACCCGGAGAATTTAGGATATTTATCGGACCTAATGTGGAAAATCCCGTATATGACTATGTGTATGTGAAAAAGTAACGAAACACACTTAAAGTGTTGTGTTTTTATGCAATATATTTTTCAAGGCTTGTCATAAATGCTGTTTTGCTGATAAAGTGAAATGCAATTTCGTTTTGATATGAATAAAATAATTAGGATTGAAATTATTTACAATAACAAAAATAAATAAAATGATTACAGAAGGTTATATGCCGTTTGGCGAATTTAAGACTTATTATAGAATTGTAGGCGATATTCAGGAGTCTTATCGCAAGGGAATGGCTCCGTTGGTGTTGATGCGCGGCGGACCGGGTTCCACACACAACTACTTTGAAGTGCTCGATA
>JAKSMH010000042.1 GCA_024400715.1 Bacteroidales bacterium
TCGACAATTCGTTGTCAATCAGTGTTTTGCATTGGCAGTGAGGCAGTTGCTTTCTCATTACGTTCAAGAGGTGAAAATTAAATGGCCGAACGATATTTATGTGCAAAATCAAAAAATCGCAGGAATCCTAATCGAACATTTTATCGAAGGAGACAAAGTCAAAAATACCATTGCGGGGGTGGGAATAAATGTCAATCAAACAAATTTCGATGAGGATATTCCTAATCCGATTTCATTGAAATTATTGTTGAATAAAGATTTTGATTCCGCTGCTATTCTTCGAGAACTAATGGCCAGCTGCAGACAATTCAAATGTTCTGAAAATACTAATTATCAAGAAGTTAATAATGAATATTTGCATTACCTTTACTTGATGGAGGAATATGCGGATTATGAAATTGAAAACAAAATTACCGAAGCCAAGATTGTCGGAATCGATGAATATGGTCGTCTGCAATTGTATGACAAAAAAGGGCAACGATATTGTTGCGGAATGAGGGAGGTTAGCTTATGCCTAAAATAGAATTATTATCTCCGGCGAAAAACTTGGAGTGCGCCTTGGCAGCCATTAATCACGGGGCCGACGCCGTCTATATCGGTGGTCCCAGTTTCGGGGCACGTGCCGCGGCTGGCAATAGTTTTGAGGACCTGGAAAAATTACTGAGATATGCGCATCCCTATCACGCAAAGGTTTTTGTTACACTGAATACGATTTTGACGGATAAAGAACTGGAACAGGCCGAACGTCAAATTCAACAATATTATGATATGGGTGTCGATGCGCTGATTGTTCAGGATATGGGGCTTCTCAAATTAAATTTGCCACCCATTGCCCTCCACGCCAGTACTCAAGCCGACAACCGTGCTGTTGACAAAGTTAAGTTCTTGCAGAATGTTGGGTTTCAGCGTGTTGTGTTGGCTCGCGAGCTGTCTTTGCAACAAATAGAAACGATTCACAAAGCTTGCGATGTGGAATTGGAGGCGTTTGTTCACGGTGCCTTGTGCGTGAGTTACAGCGGTCGATGCTATATGAGTTATGCGGCTTGCGGCCGTAGTGCCAATCGCGGAGAATGTGCCCAATTCTGTAGGCTCCCGTACGACCTTGTGGATGCGGAAGGCAAAATGATATGCAAAGATAAACATTTGCTGTCTTTGAAGGATTTGGACCGCTCTGATTTCCTGCTTCCGATGATGCAGGCCGGTGTTACTTCTTTCAAAATAGAAGGCCGTCTGAAAGATGCCAATTACGTGAAAAACATCACGGCTTATTATCGTAGAAAAATTGATGACA
Organism: Bacteroidales bacterium; assembly: GCA_024400715.1. The sequence continues at coordinate 1,292 of JAKSMH010000042.1, forward strand.
TTTTAAATGAAAATCCTCAATATCAACAGGATTCGATAGGCAAATCAACTTTGTTCATTGACCCCGATCCGGAAAGAACCTTTCATCGTTCCCAAACTGATTATTTTATTGATGGAGTGCGTACGTCTGTCGTGCAGTTGGAAACGCCCAAGTCAACCGGTGCTTTCGTGGGTGTCGTGAAGTCCGTTAACTATAATTCATTGGTATATTCTCAAGAGAAAGAATTACATAATGGGGATGGCTTGTGCTTTGTCAATGCCAATGGAGAATTTGCGGGTTTTCGTGCCAATAGGGTAGAGGGAAGGCAAGTGTTTTTTACAGAACCAGTGAATGTCTCGATAGGCGATAAATTATATAGGAATTATGACATTCAGTTTGAGAAGTTGTTAAATGGAAAGAGTTCAGAACGCCGTATTGCCGTGGATTTTGAGTTAACAGAAACCTCGGAAGGACTGTTGTTGCGTTGTACGGATGAGGCGGGAACGCAGGTCGAATGGCCGGTTCATACTGAAAAAGTCGTTGCGGAAAAAGCAGAGCAGGCTCTCAAAACCTTGCAAACCCAACTGTCAAAATTGGGCAATACGCCTTACGTGGCGCGAAAAATTGATATAAAACTGGTCAATACTTATTTTTTCCCCAGTTCGCAAATCGCCGAATGGCGGCGTACAATTATAGATTTATTGGTTGAAAAATCATTGAAGATCAAATTGCATCCGAAAATTGTTCGCACGGTTTCGCCCGAAAGATTTCCGATTGATGCGGTGAATGTCTTTAATGAAGCGGCTGTGGCTTTTTACCAGGAATACGGAATCGATAATGTTGTCACGGCCTACGAAAAAAATCTCCCGCCACGGCCTGTGGTGATGACTTGCAAGCATTGCATTAGATTTACTTTGGGTATATGCAAAAAACAGTCTAAAAACGCTGGCTGGAAAGAGCCGTTGTTCCTGAAAACCGGAAAGTATTGTTTCCGTTTGGCTTTCGATTGCGCAAAATGCGAGATGAATATTTCTATGGATGAAGAAGAGGATGATTAATTCGTGTTTTCCTAATTCAGATAAGCCTTTGTGAGTAACAGAAAATCAGAAAGTTGAAAAAAATTATCAACCAGTGATTTTGTATTGAAAAAAGTTGTATTTTTGCAGCCCAATTTTAGTACAAGGAAATAATAATAAAAAAATAAAGAAAAATGTCACGAGTTTGCCAAATCACAGGAAAAAAAGCTATTACGGGAAATAATGTTTCGCACTCCCACATTAGAACAAAAAGACAATTTCATCCAAATTTGCATACAAAGAAATTCTTCGTTCCTGAATTGAACGAATGGGTAGTTCTTAAAGTATCTGCCAAAGCAATGCGCAATATGGATAAAAACGGCATTTGGAACTGCATCACTGAAGCCAGTGAAAAAGGTATCCTGAAATAATGTCTTTTGAAAATAAGTCCTATAGAGGGTGTCCAGTCTTGGTCACCCTCTATTTTTTTACAGAATTATTCCTTTTAATCTTGTTGAGATTCTGTCTTCCGCCTCGCTTCAGTGGAATGGTATTGCCCTTCAGGCAACAGATTCCAACATTGCATCCCTCACCGAGGACGCAGTCCTCGGTAATCCAAAACGTTGCCCTTCCACCAAAGCGTAGCGAAGTCGGAACCTCCTCACAAGACTTAACGTGTCAATTATCAAATAAATTTAACATAAAGCAGGTAAAATTATACATATTCCAAAAAAATTATGTATGTTTGCAGTCATATAGTATTATGACCTATGTTAAAGAAAATTATTCTTTCAATAACGATATTGTGCTGCTTTTCCGTGGGCATGGCACAGCAAAATGACACAAAAACCGTGCTGTTTTTGATTCCGTTTTGGGGTGATCAATATCATTCTGAAAACATTAATGCCCTGGAAACGGAAATCGACATATACAATGAACCGGTTTTTGGCTTGGCCAGTTTTTGGGAAGGGGCGCACTTGGCCTTGGATGAGTACGAATCGGGAACGGAACGTATCAATGTGATAGTCAGAGATGTAACCAACGATAACGACAAACTGCTTTCTATTTTGGGGGATGAAGCGTTGATGAATCAGGTTGATTTGATTATCGGACCATTTTTTGCCCGACAATTCGAAGTGGTCGCCTCTTATGCGAAAAAATATCAAATCCCTATCGTTAATCCGTTTACTACCAAGAAAAGTATTGTCAATGACAATGAATTTGTTTATAAGGTTTTTCCCGCTCACGAGGCAATGCCGGAAAAGATTTTTGCCAAAGGATGGACGAACCAACCTGTGATTTTCTGGACAGAATCGGATAAATTAACACCCGATATGCAAGTGTTTAAGGATTATTTCGATGCCCACAATGTCAAATATGAAAAAGTATCAATCAATACGAATATTATTGATAAGATAAAATCCAATACCCAAAGTCTCGTGTTGCTGTCTATGCAGTCCGAAGCTTTGGTAATTGCCAAGATGCGTCAATTGGGTGTCAACGAAAATAACATTAACGCAACCTTGATTATTCCACAGGAATGGTTGGATATCAATGAGTTGGAAGTGGATTATCTGAATAAGTTGAATGTCCATTTCTTCTCTAATTGGTTTGTGGATGAAAATTCAGATGCTTGCGTGGTCTTTATGGATCGGTTTTTTCAAAAATACAATTCCAATCCGGATTTGAAACGCTTTACTTTTCAAGGGTATGACATTACTAAGTATTTTGTAGAGCTGATGTTGAAGGGTTTCGATCAGTCGAAGGTTGATTATGAACCCGTTTCGATGAAATTCAATTTCAAAAAAGTCGAACAAGGAGGATTTGAAAATACTGGAGTTTTCCTTTTACAATTACAAGATTATCAAATTAAACCAACAGAATAATTTTGACGATGAAAAAACTTTTTTTCTTGCTGATTTTATCGGTATGTTGTGCCAACCTGATTTGTGCGCAGGATACAGTTCGACATTATTGGTCTAATAAAAAATTAATGTCGCAAGGCCTTGAGCAAAATGGCGTGGCAGTGGGTAATTGGGTTTATTTTCATAAAAATGGAACCAAATGGATGGAGGGTGGCTATCTCAATGGCCAAAAAGTGGGACTGTGGAAAGTATGGTACGATGACGGCAAGAAAAGTCAAGAATATTATGCCGATAACGGAACTTTTAAAAGTTGGTATCCGTCGGGAAAGGTAGAGTCGGAAGGTCAAATGCAAAACGGACAGAAAACAGGTCAATGGACATTTTACTATCCCAATGGGGCTTTATTTAAAAAGACTACCTATGAAAGAGATAGCGTTCACGGAAAAGTGGTGGAATATCACGATAATGGGAAAGTGAAATTTGAGGGAAATTATGTTTATGGCCGCTTGAACGGATATTCTACCTGGTGGAATGCGTCTGGAGAAAAAGATATGGAAGGAAATACGATTGATGACTTGCAAGACGGTATATGGAAATTCTATCTTCCGAATGGTACGGTGGGAAGTTCTGGACTTTTTCAGAATGGAAAGCAAGAAGGCAAATGGACTTATTATTATGAAAGTGGAAATGTGTGGAAATATGTGAATTATCAAGACGGTAAGCGTGAGGGGGAAACCAAGGCATGGTACGAAAACGGACAGTTGCAGCGAATGGGAACCTTCAAGAATGATAAGGAAACCGGAAAGTGGAAGTCGTTTTACCGTAATGGACAATTGCAGGACTATGGATTTTTCAGCGAAGGAAAAATGGAGGCCTTGTGGACCGGTTACTATGAGGACGGCGTGCAAAAATATGAAACGGCATACGAAAACAATATGCGAACCGGAAGTCATCGTTATTGGAACGAAAATGGAAAATTGAAGACGGAAGGAGCATATTTGAGAAATATGAAACACGGAAAGTGGCAGGAATTTGCCGATAATGGCAAAATCCTGGAAAGCGGGAATTACAAACTGGATAAAAAAGAAGGTAAATGGACCTTTTATAACGAATATGCCGTAAAAGTAAGGGAACAAAATTTCGTTAATGACGCGCCAGATGGAAAATTTACCGAATATTATCCCAATGGCAAAAAACATTTTTCCGGGAGCTTCAAAAATCGCCTGAAAAATGGGCCGTGGATGAGTTGGGACATCAATGGGAATTTGGTGTATAAAGTTGTGTTCACCAATGGTCACAAAAAGGTTGTCAAAGATATGAACACTAAGATGAATAAACCATTTTAATATTGATGAAGCGGCATTTGAGTTTGAATGAAATTATTCAAATCCATAATTATAAAGCACAAACTATGGTAGTCAAAACTTTTCGTTTTAATCCGTTTCAAGTTAATACTTACGTTTTGTATGATGAAACCAAGGAGGCTGTCATCATCGATCCGGGTGATTATGTGATAAGCGAGGATCAGCAGTTGGCGGATTTTATTGACAAAGAGCAATTACAGGTGAAGTACGTCATTAATACGCATCCCCACGTTGATCATATTGCAGGCAATAGATTCTGCAAAAGCCATTTCAACTGCAAGATACTGATGCACGAAAATGGATTGCCGATATACAAGAAGGCACATGTGTATGCGGTGGTGTTCGGTTTTGATTTTGAAGATGCGCCGGATGCCGATCTGTTTCTGAAAGATGGCGATACGGTTCACTTTGGCAATCAAGAACTGAAGGTGTTATATACCCCGGGTCATGCCGACGGAAGTATTAGTCTGTATGATCAGGCAAATCAAATGGTGTTTGTCGGTGATGCCCTTTTTGCCGGAAGTATTGGCCGTACCGATTTGCCAACTGGCTCGCATTCCTTGCTTTTGCAAAGCATCAAGGACAAAATTATGGTTTTACCCGAAGATACTGTTGTTTTTTGTGGACATGAAATTTCTACTACTATCAAACAAGAAAAATTATATAACTCATTTATCAATAGCTGATTATGACTAAACATATTCCCGAAGGTTACGAAAGACGTGACATTTATAACGAAGAAAACGTCAACAAGTTGGCGGCTTGTTATTCGCAAATTTTAACCTTAATAGGAGAAGATCCCAATCGCGAGGGGTTGCTTAAAACGCCGGTACGTGCGGCTAAGTCTATGCAATTCCTTACCCACGGTTATGAATCCAATCCCGAAGAAATATTAAAAAGTGCTCTTTTTAAAGAGGATTACAAGCAGATGGTCGTGGTCAAGGACATCGAGATATACTCTATGTGCGAACACCATTTGCTGCCATTCTTTGGCAAGGCCCACGTGGGGTATATTCCCAATGGAACTATTGTCGGCTTGAGCAAAATTCCGCGCGTGGTGGAAGCTTTTGCACGTCGTTTGCAGTTGCAGGAACGTCTCACAACGCAAATTAAGGATTGCTTGCAGGAAGTTCTTAATCCATTGGGAGTTGCGGTGGTAATTGAAGCCCAGCACCTGTGTATGTCTATGCGCGGTATTCAAAAACAAAATTCCGTGACCACGACCTCTGAGTTTACTGGCGCATTCTTGAAAAATTCAAATACGCGTCAGGAGTTCATGCATTTGATTGGGGCTGATCTCCATTAGTTCTTCTCTTTCTTCTGCTTTTTTTAGGTCTACCGATTTTCGTTTTCTTTTTTTTCCTGGCTTTGTATTGAATGTCTCGTTCGGCGGCCAGGAAAACAGGTGATGCCATTTCTTCTTCGGTGTGACGGAGGTCACACGTCACCGTTTTGCCTACCCAATCTGGAGGGAGACAAATGGTGATAGTGTCAGTTTTTGGTACTAAAAATAACCGTTTCATCGCATTGAGTTTTTGAAATTTTTTTATTGAGTTTTTTCCATTGAGGCGAAAATTATGACAAAAACTGCCAAAAAGAGGACAAGTTTTGTGAAAAAGTATCGTTCTTGAAAAAATTAAGTATTTTAATTTATTTTGTTAATAATCAGAATGTTACAAGTACAAATATACAAAAAAATTGAAATGGTGCACTTAAAGATAAAATATTTTGGAAAATTAAATTATCGTATTGATTATCAAGTAAATAAAATTTATTATGCAAAAAAATAAGAAAGAGTGTTGTAGATAAAGAATAAAGTTGTATTTTTGCAGTCCCAAAAAACGGATGTTTCAGTAGCTCAGCAGGTAGAGCACATCCCTTTTAAGGATGGGGTCCTG
>JAKSMH010000043.1 GCA_024400715.1 Bacteroidales bacterium
AATCACGATTTGGGAGCCGTCAATGTTGGTGTAGTCGAATTTGACAAAACCGTACTTTTCGTTGTAATAGGCCGTGAGGCGGGTTTTGCCTATGCGGCTCTTGGCAGATGCCTCCACGCACACGCAATCCAAAGTGCCTAATGCCGTGGACAGCAAGCAGGACGTATCCACGATATTATAGCGATACCTGTTGACGATAGCACCTTCCCACTCTTTCCATAATGGATCACCCCATTGTGAACCGATTGTCAACTTCCACTTCCATTTCAAGCCCTTTTTTGCCGGAAATTTGATGTACGGGAATGGATTCAGTTCCAGAACACTCAACAACAGAGAACGTGGCGGATGCATCCAAATGTTACGTTCGTTTTCCACGATGCCGGAGGCTGACACGTCAAATGGTCTGGCACCATTCTTTAGCCAAAACTCGAAAACCTCCACCGTTTGGTCGTAATCGGGGCTAAAGCCGTAGCCGATGTTGCTTGGATTGATACGCACTGTATATTGCCGGATACAGGAATCCTCATCGAAAGTATCTACCAGCATATAGCGTCCATAAAGCAACGTATAGTAACTCGTATCGCCCTGCTCGTTGATTTCCGGTTTGCGCACGGCTTCCTTATAAACACGCATAAAACGTTCCTCCCCCTGCGGATTGAAGTAGCGGAAGGCGAACGAGTATGCGTGGCCGGCGCGATACACCTGGTTGTCTTCGATATATCGGCACGGATTCGCCGTGTCGGAGCGCACTTCATGATAGATGCCGCCAGCATTTTCATACTCCGTAACCGTCTGTGCCGAAGCCGTAGCGCACAACATTATGCCAATCATAAAGAAGGACTTGATCAAATGTAAAACAGCGGTTTTCATTGCTTTTGAGTTTTGAATTTGAAACAAATTTCTCTAATTAAGACACATTAAGACAAATTTCATTTTAGAATTAGGATAATGTGTGAATTAGGAGCGTCAGCGACAATCGGTGTGATTTTGAGACGGTGCACTGCACCGTCTCTACATTATTTACGCACGGCAATCACGCGGAATCCGATCATCGGGGATGGTCCAGTGTATGATTTCTCGCTTTGGATGCGAATGTCGAAACCGGGGTCGGCCCAGCTGCCACCCAGGGCAACGTTTTCTCCGTAAACCATCTCGGCCACATTGCCGCACATATTGTACAGACCGAAGGGATTCTTGTCATAGGAAACAACGGGGGTCGTAGAAGGCCGAACTACCACCTGCAATTCTTCAGGTTTACTTAAATTAACATATTGTATCTGGTAAGGTTGGGGTTCCTGAAACAACACCGTATGATAACCATCCTCTTTCTTTGTCAAATACTTGTCTCTTATTTGAAAATAGGTATATTCCTTTGGCCCATAGCCTGGGGCACCATCCGAATAGGAGGCAAGAAAATTTCCACCCTGCGCTGCAACTTGCCACTGCACTTTCGAAGGCAGCGTATATTCCCACGCGGGGTCTCCCACCTTCTCGGTTAGCCATTGGCAAAAAAGCAAGGCCCCTTCATAGCTGATGTTGGCTACGGGATATTTGCTGAGGTCAGGCGCACCCCAGTCTTTGTATTTCTGGTTGATTTTATCCAAGGCGGTGTCTTGAATAGAGGCTTTCTCATAATCCTCCATCCTGCCTTGCGCCTTTAAATCTTCCAAAAATGCCTCATAGGAAGCATACGAAACTTCCGTTTCCAACATATAGAAACCCGCTGTGGTAATTTCTTTGCTGCTTTGCTTTTTCCCGTTTTCGTCCTCGATGAATATCGAGTAATGCGTGGCGGGAATTTCGACGAACTTGCCCACCAACTGCTTTTCCAACTTGACGACAGCCTTGTCGCGTTTCTGTGCGGAGACGCAAAGCGCCAAAACCGCAAATGTTAATAATAAAATGGTTCTTTTCATATCTTTGATTTTTAAAGTGAGCTGTGAGAAGTGAACAGTGAACGAGAAGATGGGTGAGTAGAATGGTAGAGAGGTAGAAAAGCTGGACCCTGGAACTTGAAACCTGAAACCTTGAGCTGACGCAATGAATTGCGTCCCTACAGTGTCCCGTGAATTGGCGTTGTCACCGACTTGAAACTTGAAGCCCTTTGTACATAATTGCGATAAAAGTTAAAAGAGCTGTTCTAATCGCGAACACAGCGGACTGAATAGCCGATGTCTCTATAGTTGTTAGTGCCAGCAATATAGGCGGACCCGTAGTTTAGGCAGATGGCGCGGCTACCATAAGTATCAGCCAAGTCCGCCGCCCAGAAATAGGCGTAGCGGCTGAAACCGAGGTGGTTATTACCTCCGAAGCTACCACCATAGTAGCCTGCAGGAACAGCAGAGAAGCCCGTGGCATTGTTGAGAGACGGATTGTCACCTATACAGCAGTCTTCCGTAATCGAGTGCCAGCCCGTGGTTGATGCCAACGCCTTGGCGATTGTATAGAGTCCATCACATAAATACTGGCTCTGGGTGTTCACATACGTATCAAGCTGTTCCCATTCCGCAAATCTCGGAACGTGCCAGTTCGTGGGGCAGATGCCTTGCACTCTGCTGGGTATTGGATATGTTAATGCATCATCGTACATCACGGCTGTCCAGTTGTACAGATAGCCGTAAACAGACACATTGCTACTATCGTTGTACGGATAATAACGATAGGCCGTGGTATCACTATGAGTGGTACCCAAGGGTATCAAAGTACCATCCGCATATCTGGTCGTTCTTAAATTCTCCTTCATCCAGCATTGGTCACCAATCTGCACAGTATTATATGTATTGCCATCCACATCGGTAACCATAGGCGTGCCGGGACATGGCTGGCTGTCGTAATCCCCCTCTGTAGTGAATATTCTCTGGGCGCCATACGATGTACCCTGACTATTCGTGGCATACGCACGCACGTAATATGTTGTTTGCTCCACCAGTCCTGCAATCTCACTGTGGAAAGCACCTAAACCCACACCATTCGTAGTATGGCTGTCAGACACCATAGGATTAGGATTGGTACTCCAACAGACACCGCGCGCGAAAACCGTATCTAAGCCATTATTGATAACATTTCCACCACAATGTGCTGTAGTCCGCGTAATATTTGTAACAGAATCAGTTGTAACTGTAGCCCAATACTGTTGCACCACATCAAACGACAGCAACAACGTTTGTGAGGTATCTAACTGGTTTGTAACCATAATGCTTTCTTGTAAAACACCACCGACAGTCGCATACCCAACGTATCTCATCCAATCACCACTCTCATACGGATGATAGCTCTGCCCCTTCTCCAAATTCAACGAACAAGAAACCATCGGATTCTTACTCCCCAAATACTCTATGCGGTTGGCATACGCCCTACCAGTGTTGACCATTTTTACAGAAGTCACGTTACTCATACTCTTCACGCTTAGCATATATGTTTGAGGTATGGACAATAATATTCTAAACGAATGTAAACCAGCATCCAATGTCTGATGCAATTCCGTAATCTTCCTGCCACTCAAATCAAACACAGTAATATCCACTTTGTCATTCTCTATCATCTGTACCCCAAAATCCGTCTGTCCATTGAAGGGATTGGGTACATTTTGTAATAGAATGAAATCGTTACACTCAAAATCTTCTATTCCAATGCTATTCTCCAAAGACAAAATCGTATCCGGGTAATAGATGGTTTCACTCCACCCTCTACTCAGATTTGTAATGACAACGCTATCCAGCTGCAAGTATTGATGATTAAGATCCTCACCCTCGAATGTCAAAGTAATTGACTGACAAAATGAGATATACGTACCAAAGGCAAACAGTGTAAACAATATTGATTGTAATACGTTCTTTGAAGTTTTCATTTGATAAAACGAATTATTCTGGGAATTTACTTAGTATATGACAAAAAATTGAAATATTCCGCTATATATTTGTGGTTTAAATATTTGCTAACATTTTTGTTACTTTAAACTTTAAACCTAGCGTTCCCCTACATCCCTTGCGGCTGCATTCCACCGCCGCCTTGGTTAGCCTGTGATTCCAGCTCCATTTTGCCGAACTTGAACGAGATACTGGCACGGACACTGCGACCAAACCAGCTGTTACGAGATACACTGGAGGAAATATAATATGGATTGTTGCTTGCTGAAGACCAAGTGTTCCAATTGAAGATGTCGTTCACATTCAAACTGACTGCAATACGCTTCTTCCAAAACTCAGCACGCAGACCGCAATCGATGGAGTAACGGGGTTGCGAAATGGAGAACATCGTAACACTTTTGGAATGATAGTTTGCCGAAGCATTGATTTCCAAAAAATTCCAGGCTTTAGCCCAAAAATTCAAGCGAAAACTGTAACCCAAATTGTCAACCGTACGGGGAGTTTCTTCATCCCGGAACATAAATTCCGACTTCGAATAGTACATATTTGCATAAAAACGAATGTTCATAAACGATTTCAACCGGTACATCACATTCAATTCCGCACCCGTATTCAACGATTTTCCAGCATTGAGCGGCTTGGAGAAGGTGACGATACGGCCAAAGACCGGATCATACACCACATCCGTCATCGTAGAGAACTCATCCTTGGTGTTTCTGAAGTAAGCATTGAGGCCAACGTTGCCGAATTTCATAAAGAACTTCGACCAACCGGCTTCCACGGAATTCGTAAATGCCTGTCTCAAATCCGGATTACCCGTGGTGAAACCATCTTCGCCATAATCGCAATAGGCACTCAAATCATCGCCGGAAGGATTGCTCACACGTCGAGCGTAACTGAGTTTGAAGTTATGCATTGACTTCGTGCGGTAACTCAAATGCAACGAAGGGTAAAATCCCCAATAGCCCTTGTTCACGTCACCAATGGCCTCGTTAATCATCGTCAGATTATACTTTTCGTATTCCGTACGCAGGCCGCCCTTGATAGTAAAATTGCCGAAACGATGTTGGATGGTGGCGTAAGCTTCAAAATCGCCGTCGTTAGACAACGACTCTTTGCTCCTCAGCCAGTCGGTGGTGTACTCCGAAGTTCCGAATATCATTGTGTCAATTCTATTCAAATAATAACCGCGGTCATATCCTCCGGAAACGCCCAATTCTATTTCTCCATCCTTATGGTACGGAACCGTATAGTCAATCGATGCGTTCACTCCGAAATTAGAGTAGTGATTATTGTTTATCTTGTAACGGTCGAGCAATTCCTCTGCCAGATAATCACGGTTATCGTAATTAAGATATTTGCTACCATAGCCATTTAGACTTATGTCGGCAGAGATTTTATGTCCTTTGCTATTGAATTTGTGTTCGAACCACATTCCGCCATACCCGCCACCGCTGGCGCTCAAACCATCTTGAAACATACTTTCAACATAGGAATAGTCTCCCGGATTATCAATGAATTCAATACGGCTGACCTGAGCATTAGAGATACTGTTATTCAGTCGTGGATAACAGCCAGCCCAAAAAGAGAAAGTATTCATCGTATCGGGTGTGTAATTGCCATTGAGATAGAGACCGAATTGATGATACGGGGACGTATAATATGAACTGGTGTATATAGAAGAGGTATCACCTGCGTCAGAAAACAGCGTTTCAGAAGATTCTGTGGTTCCTTTACTAATACTATAGCTATAATGCGCGTACGCACTGATGGAGAACTTCTCATTGGCATAAACATAAGACAAGAAGGGTGAGATATCTGGCGTAGAAGAACCGCGGGCGCCGAAGCTGAGGAAACTATTCTTCTTGATTTTGGAAGTGGTGACGATATTGATAATACCGCCCCCGCCTTTGGCGCTGTAGCGTGCCGAAGGGTTGGTAATCACCTCGATCTTCTCAATCGTGCCGGCGGGCATCTGCTGAATGAACTGCTTGAGGGCCTCCTCGTTCATATTGCAGGGCTTGTTGTTGAGCCAGATTTCCACGGACGAGACACCGCGCAGCGTGATGTTGCCTTCCACATCGACCACCACGCCCGGCGCGTTCTGCAAAGCATCGGATGCCGTGCCCGACTGTATGGTCGGGTCCTCCGACACATTATAGAGCGTCTTCTCGCCATCAATCAGATATACTGGCTTTTCGCCCGTAATCTTCACTTCCTGGAGATTGCTGCTCGCCTTCTTCAACATCACCTCGCCCAAGTTGATTTTCTTCTGTTCGCCTCCTACGGTTATTGGGATCGTCAGCAGGTCATACCCTACCAAGTTGGCTTTCAAATCATACGTGCCAGCGGGGACATCCGACAAGGAAAACTGACCATCCGCACCCGAGAAAGTGCTTGCCACCACCTCTGCCGTAGAATCTTGCGTCATCAAACCAATGGTCACATAGAAAATTTTCTCATGACTGAGCGAATCGGTCATCGTTCCCGTAATTGTATACTTGTTTTGAGCAAAGGCCGTCGTCAGCGACAGCAAAGAAAGGAGGATAATGGTAAACTGTTTCATAAATTCCAAATTAAAATTATAAGACGCAACATGCACCTATTTACTACAACTATGATGCATTTCATCTACAATCGTGCCAAAAGACAAAAAAACAGATATATAACGAATTATGTTCCGAATTATTGCAAACATCTTGTAAAAAAAACAGACACCGGTGTCAATTAGTTTGACATTGACTTTTTGCCTGCGGTTGCCATTATTTTTGTGGAATCTCCGCACTGCTCACTTTGACTATTGACGTTGACATTGACTTTTGGGAAGTATCCTCGCTTTCTAAAATAAAGTTGTACATCGCTTCAATCTTTTTGTTATCTTTGCCCGCTTTTTATTAACAATAAAAAATATGAAACGAATTAGGACTATTTTGACAACTTTACTGGTTATGCTCGTTGGAGTTATGACCCTGAATGCACAGGATTCTCCTGTAAAATGGACATTCAAAACTGTAAAGATTAACGATTCTATTGCTGAGTTGCAGTTCCATGCCACCGTGCAACAAGGTTGGCATTTTTACTCTCAATACAAAGAAGCCAACTGCATTGAAAATCCGGCAATTTATACATTTACCAAAGATGCTTCCAAATACAAACGCATCGGCAAAGTGGTAGAACCCAAACCGCAGACCGAATATGATGAAATGTTCGACTGCACCTCCAAGTTCTTCACCGGCAATGCTGTTTTCAAACAACGCGTTCAGGTTTTAGACAACAAGCCTTTCACCATAAAAGGCACAGTAGAAGGACAGGCCTGTATAGAAGGAAGATGCACCCCTATTGAGCAAAAATTCTCATTCGACATCAAGGGTTTCGACAATGTGACTAAACATACTGTTGTAGAAGAAGAGGAAGAAGAAGTGGAAGAACCCGCTGCGACCGCACAGGCAGAGGTGAAAGCGGCTACAGAGACGGATGGCCAAGCAAAAGATGGCGAAAAGGAAGAATCCTTATTGAAGTACTTCCTCGGCGCCGTA
>JAKSMH010000044.1 GCA_024400715.1 Bacteroidales bacterium
CGGACGGACGGCCAGCGACGAACCGTACGAACCGCCTTTCATCCGCACTTCCGGCCAGAGCTACTCCAACGCGATGATCCTCGCGGCCACGACCTGCGAGCCGGAATACGCGACCCCCACCGGCATCAAATTCATATTGTCTGTTAACAGATACGATTTTTCATCGTTTGAATAAATCATCAAATACATATAAAAATGATCATTCTCTGAATAACGCATGAATTTTTCCAACAAGCCATGGATTCTTTCCGTGCATTTTATTCCATTAGTTGAATTGACAAAACGCTCCACCCCCATCGTATCTATCGCGGCAAAAGTCTCTGAATAGTTTTCTTCGGTTACAAATTTCAACATATCCAACTGATAGGTCATCAGATCCTCTATGCGTCGTTTTTCCGTATGATAGACATTCATTGTATAAAAAACGACGATCACCGTCATCAATACAGCCATCATAACCACAATTGCGACCGCCTTTACATCTATCTTTTTCAACAAATGCCATAAAAGACAGAGCACCACAGCACACATATACAACAAAGACAGCCAAAACAGAATATGCCACACCAAATAACCAATGGTAAAGCCAAATGTCGCATGTTCCGTAACAGGACTGCCATTGCTGAAACGATATATGGAACCCTTATCTGCCTTCACACAAAATAATTCCAAAAATTTTCCCCTTTCATTTCTGCATTCGTCCACATCAAAATCAAGCTGCGAAAAAAGTTCGATTGCGGCATCGTCCATATTTTGCATTCCATACATCTGCATTTCATCTTCAACACGTTCGATCTGCAATTTCTTTGTGATTACACCGCTTTTAAAATCATAGCAAAACGCATTTCCATATAGACTGTACGCAAGCACAAGACCATCATCAGTTATATTTGACACGTATATAAGCGGATCATTGAACGACAACACTCTGTGTGATGCCGAACACGCACCATTTTCCGGCAAACTCACAATATGAAGTGTTCTATCCGATATGCCCACTAATCGAATGCTGTCCTTATGCAAGCATATAGCTTGATAAAATGGGACTAGACAATTTTCATTTTCGTCATATTTTCTAAGCAAAAATTGTTTCAAAAGCCTGCCTCGTAGATCATAGATTGCAATTTCCTCCTTAACGATTCTATTTTCAGATTTTGTAACCGCCAAAGCATACGTATTGTTTCCTGAACGGAAAACACGGGATACCTTTCTGTCTGGAGCCTCGAAATTGCGAACATTAACAGCATTTCTCAGTTTCAGGTCCTTATCAAAGAAAAGCATCTGATCCCCGAAATGATCCACCACCGTCATTCCATCAGAATCAGTCTCTATGGAAATGGGGTCTTCCAATGAAAAGGAAAATGTCCACGGCTTAAAATGACAACGGCCAATTCCAGCTATAAAAACCACAAACGCCAGAACTGATACAACAATTAACAACAGCTTGTTTTTTCCAAACGCACTCTTTTCTGAATTATTTTTCATTTCGCAAACAACCATCAAAAATGATTAATACAACTATTTCGTCTTCAATCAATTAAACACACATTCAAAACACCGCATACGCAATAAACGCACGTTAAAGCGTCGCTTCTCTTTCCACAAAAAAGACAAGAACAAAATTACATAAAATAATTAAGATATGGACAATTTGAATTTAAAAATTCTCGGTTTTGCAAGAAAAGGGATCATTCAAATTCACTTTAAAACATTTGATTATTCATAATAATGTGTTCACAGTGTTCACAAAAAATACTTCAAAAAAAAAATTTCGAAGAAACAAAAAAAATGCGTATTTTTGCATCCGCAAAACGCAGGGGGATTAGCTCATCTGGTAGAGCGTTTGGTTCGCAATCAAAAGGCAGTGGGTTCGAGTCCCATATCCTCCACAAAATCAACGCAATTTTATGAATTGGCGGCACGAAATTCGTGCTGCCAATTTTTTGTTGAGATTAATAACCGATGCTATCCTTTTTCTAATAGATAATACCTAACGCAAATATTCGTAGGCTCCGACATCAGGAATGTTTGAGCGTGGATTGCCATCCAAATCATAAAAGACGCCGATACCCGACTTGCCACGGTTGATAGCGTACGAAATTACGCCAAGATGATAGTCGTTGTTGCTTGTGTTGACGAAAGCAGGATCGCCAGTATGGCAATTGACGAAGTGGTCATTGACAATACTCGACTTGATAATGCAGTTTTCAAACTGATAACGGAAAGGAGCCGCATCACTTTCCGCAATGGCGATTTCCTCACCGGAACTGACATTGCCGTAGATGATGCAGTTGGTAAAATCGGCATTGGTTTCCATAGGCGCGCCATAGAGCTGAGTGGTGTTGCTGAGGTAAAGTGTCGGATTTTTTCGTGCGGGCGTGCCGCTATAGTAATTGCCCACGGTGACGTGCGTGAAAGTATAGTCGCCGCCTTCCAACTGGAGACCGCAATTTCCGTTGTTGGCAATGACGCAATTGGTGGCTTCAATATTGGAGTAGCGAGCCAAAATGCCGCTGTTTAAAGTGCTTTTTATAATGGTATTGGTGATGACATTGCGGTTCCTGGTGACGGTAATCTGCTCATCTCCTCCCCAGGGTTCGATTTGGATTCCGACAAAGGCATTGCTGATGACGGCATAATCGATGGTATTTTCCTCACTTCCCTCCAAAATCCAAATGCGGTTCCACTGGTTGCAGTCGGCATCGTATTGCGCTTCCAATCGGTCGCCGCGGAAAATCACGGGATGTTCCTTGGTGCCGTTGACGTGGATATTGCCGTAGCGCCACACTAACAGTCCGCTGCCTTTATGGAAGTAAATGCGTGTGCCGGCTTCAATATTCAGGGTGCCTAAAGAATCAACCGCTGCCCAACCGCCGAAGACAACGTATGGCTTGTCGTTGTGCCACGTGACAGTTTCACCTTCGGCAGCCACCACCTTGATGCCCGAAGCGGGGTCGGCCACGATAAAGTGAGCGTCCTGCCCGTACGCCGTAAGCTGTACTTGCTGCTGAATCTTGCTGTTTTGGAACATAATGGAATCGCAAACCAAGAACGGTTGGTTGACATTACCCGGATTAATGGTGACTTTCACAAAGACAAAAATGCTGTCTTTGGCAGGAATAACGACATCTCGCTGCTGATTTCCAGCCACGCCGTTGACATTCAAACTAAAAGACGAAAGGTTTCCTCCACCTAAAAACACATCCACTTTTACATCCTGTTCGGAAGGATTGTAAACGGTAAACTGTCTTGTCGTAGAACCCAAGGTGGTGAAAACCGTGTCAAAAGTGACGGAAGAGTTTGAAAAACGAAGTTGGACATTGTCTAAAATCGGTTTATGACATCCCCACAGCATTCCGCCAAGTAAAATCCATCCAATATAATAAGTGATTTTTTTTGCTATGTTTGTTAATATTAAGTCTAATGTTTTATTCATAACGGACGTTTTCTAATAAAAGTGCGTGCGCGGGGGCCGAATCGCCGGCTTCACACCGGTCTTTTTTGAGTATGATTTGCTGAAAATCCTCCACGGACAGGCACCCTTTTCCCACTTGCAGCAGTGTGCCAACAATGGCCCGAACCATATTCCGCAGAAAACGGTTGGCCGTAATTTCAAAAACCAATTGTCCGCCCTTTTGTATCCATTGAGCTTGCGTCACCTTGCAACGCATATTGTTGACTTGCGTATGAACTTTGGAGAAACTGGTGAAATCCTCATTTCGAAGAAGCAGTTGTGCGGCTTCATTCATCTTTTCAACGTCTAATTTTTCAAAAACGCGATAGGCAAAAGGAAAAGAAAAAGCGTCTTTTTGAATGTTGACATAATAACGATAAGTACGATCGATGGCATCAAAGCGTGCGTGGGCCGTGTCTGCCACGGGGAAAATGTCGAAAATGACGATCTCCTTGGGTAGAAAACTGTTGAGTTTGTTGACCAGCTGGTGTCGGCGTGCCTCATCCAACTCGACGGGACAGTCAAAATGAGCGGTATAGTCACGGGCATGCACCCCGGTGTCGGTGCGGCCACAACCCGTAATGGCAATACGCTGAGTCTGCCCCTGCTCGTCACGAACCCGCAAAAGCAAACTCAGTGCCTTTTCGATGGTTTCCTGCACACTGACATCCTTCGGCTGCATTTGCCAACCAAAGAAAGGAGTGCCGTTGAATGCCAATCGCATAAAGTATCGCATTGACTATTGCAGATTTTTTAATTTTTCAACTACGATAGGACGGTCTTCCTTATAGGTAACGCCAAACCATTGCGCATCGGTAACCAGGACCTTGATGTCCGCGGTCTTGTTCTGAAGAAAATGATTGACCACCGTCGGAATTTGAAATTCGGATTTGGGATTGTCATTGTTCTTTTTCAGAAAATCGATGAACATATCCTGAAGGCAGTCGAAGAAGTAGGGAGTGAATCCCCAGAAGTTCATCGAAACCACGGTATTTTCGGCCAAGTTGGTGATGCCATTGTCGTCGATATTCTGAATGCCGTTTTCCGTGCGGCTGATTTTGGTCATTTCGGTAATGCTGAGCAGGTTGTGCTGATCGTCGGTTTGGCAAACCCCACGGGAAACCGAGCCGTGTTCGGACAATGTATTGCGAAGTTGGTAGCCGACCATGGAAAATTGCGGGCATTCCGTATCTTGCTCTTGCTGAAGGAATTGCGCCATGGTTTTAAAGCTATTCTTGCCGTAGAAGTCATCTGCGTTGATAACGGTGAACGGCTCGTGAATGGCATCCTTGGCCATCAAGATGGCGTGGGCCGTACCATAAGGTTTTACCCTTTCAGGATTAAGAGTGAAACCGTTGGGAAGGGCATCCAATTCCTGAAATACATAATCAGTGGCAATCTTGTCGCAGTATTTGCTGAGGATGAATTGTTTGAAATCATCTTCCATGCTTTTGCGGATGACGAAAACCACTTTGCCGTAGCCTGCCGCGATGGCATCGTTAACCGAATAATCCATAATGGTTTCCCCGTTGGGTCCAAGGTGGTCCAGCTGTTTTAATCCTCCGTAGCGACTGCCCATACCGGCAGCAAGTATCAATAAAGTTGGTTTCATAGCTTCGATAAGTTTATTTTGCAAAGATAATATTTTTTACCTTAATACATGACAAAAATTTGAAAATGTCGTCTAATTTATTGTTATATAGATAGTTATCGACAAAATTTGTTGGTAACTTTTTTGTTGTTTTCTTGAAAAAGTGATTGATATTCAGTAATTTAGAAGCAAAAAACCACCACATTTTAGGCTCTATGAACATCAATCACGATTGCAAAAATAATCAATTATCCGACACGCTGAACATCTTCTTTGAAAAAAATGTCATGTATTAAAGTTATTTTGGTAAATTTTATGTCAAATTTCGGTAAAAAAGCTGCGTTGAAAAAAATTTCAACATTTTGTCATATCTGAAAAAAAATATGTATTTTTGCAGCCGTTTTTAGTTAATTGATAGGGATTAACGCCATTACACTTGGAATCAAGTATAAAACGTTAAAGAATATGCGTTTCAGCTGTTCTGTGGTCTCTGAGGTAGGCTCGTGTTTAGAATACGAGGAATGTTAAATTTATTCAAATTTTCCACCATCAATTCCAGCATAAAGTGAGAACAAAACCCCATTCAATTTAACTAAACAAATAACTCTCAATCAATGAACACACCCTTGGAAAACAAGCTGTCTATGGTAAATAGTGTATGCCGTTGGTATGCACTCAAGGTATTTTACAATAAGGTCTTTGAGATGGAACGTTATCTGAAGGCGGTGGGTGTGGAAACTTATGTTCCTGTGCGTGTGATTGAAAAAACGATAAAAGGTGAGAACTCCTATTTCCAAAAGCCTGCCGTTTCTTCTTTGATGTTCTTCCGTATTGAAGAAACCAGCATGAAGAAGGTGTTGGAAGCCATTGAGGGACGTGCCCTGGTCTATTGCCGATGCGGATCGAAAGAGCCCGCCCCCATACCGGACCGAGAAATGCAAGTGTTTCAGTTGGTAACCTCCGGACACCAAGATCATTTGGAGTTTTTTGACGGCAACGTGTCCAAGTTCTGTACGGGACAACGCGTGCGTGTAATCGACGGTTGCTTTAAGGGTGCCGAGGGCTACATCAAACGCATAAAAGGCAATCGCCGCCTCATCGTCTGCATCGAAGGCATTGTCGCAGTCGCCACCTCCTATATCCCAAGCTGTATGCTTGAACCAATCAATGATTGATGATCTTTATCACGTGACTTTTGAATTTACCAATCAACAATCAACAAAATAAACTTTCAAACATGAAATCCCTCAAACTTTTAATCGCTATTGTCGCCTCTCTTCTCCTGATGTCATCCTGTGAAACGACAAAACAGATTTCCTATTTTCAGGATCTTCAACAAATGCAGGACACCGTCTTTGTACAGGTGCAGTCCCCGGAAATACGCCTGCGCCCCGACGATAAGATTTCGATTATTGTCAACACCAAGGACCCCGAATTAACGGCTTTGTTCAACTTGCCCTATACGGCTCGTATTCTCGGACAAACGCACGAAGGGCTTAGCAATACCAATCAGGGAGCTTCCGGTTATATTATTAAAGGCGATGGAACCATTGACTTCCCCGTGCTGGGTTCAATCCCGGCTGCCGGCAAGACCCGCAATGAACTTGCTTCCTATATTAAGAACGAACTCGTCAACAGCGAACAAGTCAAGGACCCCGTGGTCACGGTGGAGTTCGTGAATCTGCAGTTCTCTGTAATGGGTGAAGTGAGATTGCCCGGACGCTATAACATTACTCGTGACTGCTTAACCCTCCTTGATGCCATCTCTATCGCCGGAGACATGACCATCGACGGTCGTCGCGACAATGTCTTGGTGCTCCGTCCCGACACCGCGGGCCAACTTAAGGCCTACCACGTTGATATGCGCTCTTTCAAGAGTATCCAGAATTCCCCTGTCTATTACATTCACCAGAACGATTACGTCTATGTGGAACCCAATAAGAAGAGAGCCAACGAATCTACCGTGAACGGCAATACCGTCCGCTCCGCTTCGTTTTGGATTTCCATTGTGTCCCTATTGTCATCCTTGGCTACGACCTTCACGGTGATATTGAGGCGCTAAGAATTTCATATTAATCGGAAACTATTAGAAAACAAATTCAATCATTTATACTATGTCAACAAACGAACAGTCCGAAAACAGTTCTTTGCAGCTAAAAAATTTCTTCTACAAGTGCCTCGCCCGATGGTACTGGTTCCTAATATCCGTCATTGTGATGTTGGTTGGTGCCACTTTCTATATCCTGAAGACACCTTCGGTCTATACTCGCAATGCGAAAGTCCTTATCAAGTCTGAAGATAAAGGCAACTCCACG
>JAKSMH010000045.1 GCA_024400715.1 Bacteroidales bacterium
GACTTTTCCACAAGATTCAAAGGTGGTGCTGGATTATGATGACGTGAAAGAAGAAATGTTTGTAAAAAAGGCAGATGAGTAGTAAATGGTCGCTATTATGGAAAAAAGTGGTCATTCTCCTGACTGACCTCTTCCATTGGTTTTATCCCCGCAACATTTTCGAGGAAGAACCGATGGAGTTCCGTTTTGTGCGCATTCGACAAAGAAAGCTTCGCTACGATATTAAAAAGAACTTTTTTACCTTTTCTGTCAAAACGAAGGATGACGGTTTCAAGTACGGTTTCTTTTTACTGATCATCGCCTTGTTGTTTTTGATGCCCTATTTGAGCCGAAATGTGGGTGTTTCGACGCGGGAGTGGCAGCAAAACGAGTATTCGGAAGCTGTTTACAAGTATTATCACGATGGGGATGAGGCTTATAAGACAATGCAACCCTACGTTACCAAAGGCCAATTGGCGGATATTCTGGTGGTATCGGTTTGTAAGTCGTTGGGCTTTGAAAATGTCTTTAGAATCAAACATCGTCTTTCGGCCTTGTTTGGCTGGATGCTGATTTTTGTCTTGGGAATGTTTTGTGCCCGTCTTGTCAGCTGGCGATGTGCCTTTTTCTGTTCCTTGTTCCTGTTCTGTTCACCACGCTTCTTGGGATATACGCTGGGCAATTTCAACGACACGCTTTTCGCCTTGGCGTTTTTCTTCACCTTGATACAAATTTGGAAATTCTGTCACGATTTTCCCATCATCAAGTGGGAACGACTGTTGGCAATCTTGCTGGGGATGTTGGTGGCCACCACTACCTCGTTGAGCGGTTTTTCGTTGATTTTCTTCTTTATCTTTTTCACGATTCTGTATTTTTTTGTGAAAAACCCGATTCGGAAAGTTTTCACGAGACAGTATCTGGCTTCGCTGCTAACTTTGATTATGATTATTGTAGCTTCGTCTTTGGTCGTGCTGTTGGGTAATATCATTCTCTCTCCCGGCTTTTCAATGAGTGATTTGCGAAATGGCGACAATAGCTTGCAGATGTTCGTGGCTACGTCGCAGCAACTGCCCCAGTTCTTTGATGGAAAAATGATTAGTTCGGAAGATGTTCCCGCCAATTATGTGATACGCTCTATTTTTATTACAATGCCGTTTGTGGTTATTTTGGGTTTGCTCTTAGGTGTTGTGTTTTTCCGTACGATTATCAAAGAGTTTACGCTCTTTACCGTTTTTGTGATTTTGTTCACATTCTGTTATATGTTGGCGGCGTTTTCCTCCAAGTATGTGGGAGCGGATATTGTCTGTTCGGTGATTTTTATGTTGATGCCTTTTGTCGTGATTGCCGCGGCTATGGGTTACGAGGCGACCTTGCGGAAAGTAGATGACAGATATACCAATGCCGTGATTGTGGCTATGGCATTGTTCCTGACTTGCTTGCCGTTGAGGCATATTTTCTTAAATCGCCCGTTGGTGTTGTGCTATTTTAATGAAGTGTCAGGAGGAATTCATAATGCGGCCGAACGTTACGATCTGGAATTGAACAGCCAGTCGTCGGTGGTGGCGGAAAAATGGTTCACGCAATATTATGCTATCCAGAAGGATAGTCTGATACAGCTCGAATTGCAACGGAAAGACACCTTGCTTTCTATGATGGATTCCGTTGAAATTAGTAATTTGGACTCCAATTTTTATAAGGTAGCTTTGGATACGCCCGTGGTTTATACCAACGGCAATGCTGCCTTTTGTGGTTTTCTGCAGGGCAACAATCCCGATTTGAAAGTTGTTTATGCCACCATTCATTCTTTGAAGGAGCTTCCGGGTGATTATTATATCCTTTTCGGAAATCAAACTGATTTGTTCAAACATACCGAAAAAGCTTTCTATACCATTGATTTGGAAAAGGTTCCCATCGTTTCTTTCTTTAAAAAAGAAAAAAAAGTTGATGCTGCAGGCAACATTTTAACAGATTCCAAGTCTTTATTAATAGAGAAATGTAAAATTGATAATGACAATATAAATTATGAATATGAATAAGATACGTTTTTTCGCATTGATGTGTTGTTTAATCTCCGTCTCTTGTGTAATGGGACAGGAAGTGGTAAATGGCGTTTTGCAGGGTTCTCCTACAAGTTTTATGTATTTGCCAACTACGGCGCCTACTGGTGGTTGGAATAACTCGTGGGTTAAACCCAGTTCCGAATCCTCTTCAAGTTATTCTTCCACATTTAATTTCACGGAGCACATGGGGGCTGTCACCACGCCTAATAATTTTACGCATCGTTTTGTCGTCAGAGGTGCCAATCCGACTTCTTCACCCCAGGATGATTATTGTTTTAGAGGGGTACTTGGCAGCAATTTTTACAATAGACCGGTCGTGGCCGAAGCTTGGGATTCTGACATTCATCCGGGTACTTTTGTCGATACCATTATTCAATTGGGAATGAAAGGCGATGAAATATACAGTCCTTCAGGTTGTAAGGCCCAACAGATTATCTATTCGTTCGTTCCTGATACCAATAATCCGGTTTTGCTGTTGAATTTTGCTTTCGTTACGGAAGACGGACAACACGATTACCAGTCCAATCCAGCAGTGGAATTTGCCGTGTTGCATCACGGTACCGAAAATTTCGTGTCCATTGGCAATTATGATGCTTCTCATCCTTATTCTCGATTTTGGTATCGTACTCCGTCAGGTTCTTCCCATTCTCCAGAAGACCCTCAAAACACGCCGGTGAACTCAACTCCGGAATATGTGGCTTCTTGCTCTCAATGTCCAGTACAAAACAATGGCCGCCCTGTGGTTACCTATCCTTATACGATTGTCGCTTATAATCTTTTGGATTTGGCTCGTAACCATACGGCAGTGGATTTTAGAGTGCGTGTGAATTCGTGTACTTCACGTTTCCATTGGTCTTATTGTTACTTTACCGCCAAGATGATTCCCGCCAAATTGTTGGTGAAGTATTGTGGCGGTGATACTTTGAAGTTGGATATGCCTTGGGGTTTTGATGAAAATGACCATGAATATATTTGGTATAATGGCGTAGATGCCAATAACGCAACCTATTTCGACCCAACTGATATCTCCGATTCACGGGTCTTGGGTGGCGGTACCAAATATCATCCCAATCTTCGTCCAGACCCTGCCAAACCATATTATCGTTGCGAGGTCGTTTCTCGTACCGGAGTTCCTTTTACTTACGAAGCCACGGTTAACTACTATGATTTGCAACCCTCTTTTTCCGTGGAACCCCGTGCTTTAACCGACCATCCGAATTGTGATAGAAGTATTGTTCTCCATAATACAAGTACTATCGGTATTATCAAACCGGGTGCCCAAGGTCGTTTGGATACTACTTGGCAGGAACTGCAAACCCATCCGGACCAGTGTACTTGGGATTTCGGTGATGGTACGCCACCCGTTACCGGTTTTGAGCCAACCCATACCTATGACCAACCTGGAACCTATAACGTGTCTCTGCATATTACCGATTTTGAACGTATTTGTACTTCTTTTGATACGGTTATCCAAGTTGCGATTTTAGAAGAATATACCCAAGAACAATATGCTGAAGATGAGGTTACCACTTGTGAAAATAATCTTCCTTATTATTATAAACCAGATATCTTTGGTTTCGATAATGCACAAACTCGTTGGGATTGGAATGCCGTTGGGGAAAGATCCGTTAATTATTCTAATGCCATTAACCCGGTAAAGGCGTGGAACGGCTGCGATAGCATTGTCAAGGTGGATTTCGATATTATGACGCCGGTGGTTACCATTGAACAGGTGGGTGAGGATTTTTGTGATAGTGCCCAAACCACTCTGAAAGCGGTGGCTACCAATGTGAGCAATGATGTGGCGTATTATTGGACCTTTATGGACTCGATTGTCGGCAATAACGTGACACTGAGAGCCTTGGCCGATGGCACCTACGAAGTTAAAGTGGTGGATACCGTCACCACTTGTTCGGCAATGGGTTCTTATAAAATCGACCCTTGTGTTCCCAACGTCTTTTTGCCAAACTGTATTACGCCAAGTCAGACCTTAAATCAGGGTCCGGCACAAAACGACTATTTCTATTTGGATCAGTTCGTGTTGAGGTTTATTACCGATATCAAATTTATGGTTTACGCACGTAACGGCGAGCAGGTATATTACTATGAGGGTAAGAAAAATGCCGCTGGAGAGTTCTTGCCGGTGCCTCCTTTTGGAGATTTGCCTGCCGAAATGGAAAATCGTTTGGTGTTGTGGGATGGCAAATGCAATGGCCGTGTCATTTCCGGCACTTATTCATACGCCTTATGGATTGTAAGTGGCGGCCAATCCTATTTGTATAAAGGAAAATTGATTGTCTTATAGTTATGAAAAAATATTATTTGGTGTTGATTTTGGCTCCTTGGCTGTTTTTCGCCTGTGGCCATAAAGATAAACCTTCGCAAGAAACTAAGCAAACTACGATTAGCGCTCCCGCCTTCAACGGCGATAGCGCTTTTGCCTTTGTAAAGGCACAGACCGATTTTGGTCCCCGTACGCCTAACAGCGAAGCCCATGACCTATGTGCCGCATTCTTGGCAGCGAAGCTGAAGTCTTATTGTGACACGGTTTATATTCAGCATTTTACCACAACGGCCTACGACGGCAAATCGTTGAAGTCACAGAATATCATCGGCAGTTTTTCTCCTGATAAAAAGGACAGAATCCTGCTGGCTTCCCATTGGGATTCACGGCCTATGGCGGACCACGATGCTATTGAGGCCAATCGTAGCTTGCCTATTGATGGTGCCGATGACGGCGCGAGTGGAGTAGGCGTGCTGCTGGAATTGGCTCGCCAACTGCAGCAGGAACGCCCGGAAATAGGCGTGGATATCATTTTCTTTGATGCAGAAGATTATGGAACTCCGTCGGGTGTCAATTTGCCCGGTGATTGGTGGTGCCTCGGCTCCCAATATTGGGCTCAGAATCCCCACGTTGAAGCTTATGACGCTCGCTTCGGCATCCTCCTGGATATGGTCGGTGCCCCCAATGCCAAATTTTATCACGAGTACTTTTCTTCCTATTTTGCCCAGGATGTGGTTTCCAAGGTCTGGGGAAGTGCTTATCAATTGGGTTATGGCAACTATTTCATCAACCAACAAGCCAATCCTATTACCGATGATCATTATTACGTCAATAAGTTGCGACATATTAAGATGATTGACATTATCCATCAGGATAATTCAACGGGAACAGGCTTCCGCTCGGTTTGGCATACCACCCACGATAATATTGATAATATCGATGCAACGACCTTGGGTGTGGTGGGGTCGGTGCTGCGAATGGTGATTGAAAACGAAAAATAAAACGATGACAGCATAAGTTGCTGTTTTTCTTCTGATAAATATTAATAATCAATGAAAGTTTATAAATTTGGTGGTGCTTCCGTGAAAAATGCCGACGGCGTCAGAAATCTCGAAAATATCTTACGAAGCCATTCCGCTAATGACCAATTGGTGGTGGTCATTTCCGCTATCGGAAAGACAACCAATCTCCTGGAACAGATGCTGGATGCCTATTATTTTGATTCGCAGAAATTGCCTTCATTATTGGATACGCTGAAAGAAAACCATTATACGATTGTCCGTGAATTGTTGGGTGAGGATAATCGTGTGCAGGTGAAATTGGAAACCGTATTCGACCAATTGGAAGCTGTCCTTGCTACTCCTCATTCCGATAATTTTGACTTCGATTATGATAGAATCGTGAGTTTTGGGGAAATTCTCTCCACAAAATTGATATCCACCTATCTTAATATCGATGGTTTGAAAAATGAATGGCTTGATGCGCGGACATTGATCCGTACCAACCATAATTATCGAGAAGGAAAGGTGGATTGGCCTGTTTCAGAACAGCTTATACAAGCAAAAGTGGGAGAAGTCTTTCATAAACGGAATACGGATGTTGTTATTACTCAGGGGTTTATTGGGGGAACCAAAGAAATGCTTCCTACAACCTTGGGTCGCGAGGGTTCCGATTATTCGGCTGCGATTTTTGCCTACGCCCTCAATGCCGACAGCGTGACAATCTGGAAAGATGTGCCCGGTTTGCTCAATGCCGACCCGAAATTTTTCCCCGAAGCGGTTAAATTGGACGAAATTCCATACGAGGAAGCCATCGAATTGGCCTATTATGGTGCCAGCGTAATTCATCCTAAAACGCTTAAACCTCTGCAAAACAAACAAATACCATTATTCGTAAAACCTTTCTTGCACGCTGAGGAAAGTGGTAGCAAAATCGCTGCCGTCAAGCTTTCCAATCCTATTCCGTGCTATATCTTCAAGACAAATCAAGTGCTGATTTCTATATTCCCACGCGATTTTTCGTTTATTGCCGTGGAAAATTTGGGAGATATATTTAATTGTATATGGAAAAACAAGATTAAAATCAACCTGATGCAGAATTCAGCCCTTAGTTTTTCCATTTGCTGCGACAATAAAGTGCATAAAATTGAAAAATTAATAGAAGAATTGTCCGAAAATTATCGAGTTAAGTATAATTTTAATATCGAATTGGTTACGATTCGCCATTATACCGACGAAACTGTCGCACAAATATTGAAGGGTAGGGAAGTGCTGGTGGAACAACGAAGTCGTACTACCGTGCAGTTGGTGGTGAATGGCAATTAGTTGGCGAAAAAATGGAATGGCGTAATTGGTGCTATTGAAAAAAATTGTAACTTTGCACACTTGTTTTTAAATTATAATGAATATGAAAAACTCAAAATTGATTTTGTTGGCAATGCTTGTGTCTGTGGCAAGTATGTTTGTTGTTTCGGCGTTTGCTTCTGAAAATTTTTCAACGATACAGTCAAAGCCGCAAAAGACCACTTCTCCGGTTATCAAAGGTCAGATATTGAATAACACCTTTTCCAAGGTAAGTCTGCAGTTGGCATACGGAAATGATCGTCAATCTTATGGCGAGGCCGTCATTGACAAAGACGGAAATTTTGAATTGAAGTCAACGGTGACCAACAATGATATCTATATGTTGGTGTTCGCCGAAAAGCAAAATTTCCTGCTTGTCTTGGAACCTAACCAAACCATCGAATTGGTCATTGACGCGGATAATCTTCGTGCGGTGCCTCAGACCTCTGGTTCTAAATCTATGAACTTTGTCAAGAATGTCACGGACTTGTTGTCCGACAGCCAATTGTTGCTGGATAGCATTAATCACGCCCTGCAGGTGGATAAAAATCAGATTTTCTTCCACGGTTTTACGCAG
>JAKSMH010000046.1 GCA_024400715.1 Bacteroidales bacterium
TGGTTGTAGCAGTCTCATATTCACGAGCCTGCCAATCGGAGAAACTCCAGGTCTGTGCGTTCACTGACAGAGCAGCAAAAGCAGCAGCAAAAAGAGTAAAGATTTTCTTCATGTTGTTTGTTGTTAAAATGAATATTGTGTTTGACACACCAGAAGTGCAAAGTATTGAAATCCGGAAGGATGATGGCGGCCGCAAACTTTTCATTTTCACCTATCACCATCGCACTATCGATATAATCCGATTCTTTCAAAATATTTTCAATGACCTGGGGAGCGATATATTTTCCCAGCGACAATTTGAAAATTTCCTTTTTACGATCCGTAATCTTCAAATATTTTCCTTCGACCATTGTGCCGATATCGCCCGTATGAAACCACCCCTCTTCATCCACGACTTGCTTGGTATATTCGGGATCTTTGTAATAACCTTTCATCAAGCAGTCTCCCTTGGTCAATATTTCGCCGTCTTCGGCCAACTTGAATTCAATGCAAGGCATAGGTTCGCCCACCGTACCCGGTTTAAGCAAGTTTTTTGAGGGATTGTTTACCGCAATCACCGGGGAGGTTTCCGTCATACCGTAACCTTCATACACACGCAACTTGGCTGCCGAGAACAATCGTATAATACGTTCCTGAATGCTTGAGCCACCAGAAACGATAATCATAGGATTGCCTCCCAAATTATCCCTCCACTTTGAATAAACCAGCATATCGGCCAATTGCAATTTTTTGAGATAAAACCAATTCCGCCTATCCGGGTCATATTTCGTGCCTAAGCGAAACGCCCAAAAATAAATTTGCTTTTTCAGTCCCTTAAGATCTTTGCCCGCCGCCTGCAGTTTGTCAAACATCATTTCCAACACCCTGGGAACAGCGCAAAAACCCATCGCATGAATGTCTTTCAAGTCCTTGGCAATCGTATTCAGGCTCTGCGCATAATAAATGCTCGACCCCATCATCTGGTAATGGTAATTAATAACCCGCTCATAAACGTGACAGAGGGGCAAAAAACTCAAAATATTACTATGAAAATCGTTGGTCTGGAAAGTAACCAACGTGGAAGCGTTGGTGAGAAAATTTTTATGGCTCAACATCACGCCTTTCGGATTTCCCGTGGTTCCCGAAGTATAAATCAACGTGGCCACATCATCCGGCTGAACCGCACCTGCCTTGTTTTTCTCAACGACAGGAAGCCATTTTTCCTGATTGGCTCTCCCCAATTCCATTAATTCGTCCCAACTGCGCTGACCCTCGATGGAATCAATCGTAAACACCAGGGGATGAAGGACAAGCTTGGGCAATGCCGGCTCAACACGTCTGAAAATGCTTTCAATGCCAATAATGACGCACTTGGCATCACAATGGTTCAAAATATAGGTATAATCCTGCTCATTCAACGTAGGGTATATCGGAACGTGAACCATACCGGCAAGCATGATTCCCATATCGCAGAAGTTCCACGCCGGACGATTATTCATAATGGTAGCCACCTTGTCACCAGGCTGAAAACCCAACTCCAATAAGGCGTACGCCACCAAATGAGAGTATTCTATATATTCATCAACACTATATTTACGCCATTCGCCTTTCTGCTTACGACATAAAATATCAGGTTTCCGATAATTTTCCTTTAAATTGTCTAAAATATCAAATAATCTCGTAATCTTCATGATATCAACATTTTAACGTCACCCCATATCACAAATCTTCGATACATTCTGCAAAGATACAAAAATATTTGAAATAGTGTGCAACTATCCGATTTTTAGTTGGCGTTTTTTCCAAGATATATTTCTTCAAGAACCTTTTCCTCATTTTCCCAGGTGAGCTCTGCCGCCGCAATGGGACAGTTGGCCTTTAGATTATCATATAATTGTCTATCAGAAATTAATTTATTGATTTCTAATGCGATACATTTCGGTTCAAGTTCATTGACAATTAAACCGACCTGATATTTTTGAAGAATACGTGCCCGCTCAACCAAATTTGAAGCTATGATAGGAGTTCCGGCCTTGATGTATTCAAAAATCTTATTGGGTAAGCTGAAACGCAAATTGGTGCTGATATCCCTGTCCAAGGCAATGCCGATGTCAGAAAAATAAGTATAATTGAACAATTTATCCGGACTGACCCGGGGAATAAAATGAATGCGCTCCGCCAATTTCAATTCCTGAGTTCTTTGCTTAAGCATAGGAATGGCGGTTCCATTCCCCACAATGATTAATTCTGCCTTCGAATCAACATACTGCATTGCTTCCACCAATTCCTCGCCACCACGACCCTCATTTAAGCCATTGCCTTGCAATATAACGATGATTTTATCTTCCGGCAAGTTGAGCGAAGCCCTTGTTTCCGTGATGGCAGGCGTAATTCGCAAAGGTATATTCCGTACCAGATGGGGGCGAATCCCGTACTCTTTTTCATATTGGTCAACAATAGATTGACTGACCGTAATCACATCCTTCAGTTTTGGAAAACAGAATTTTTCAATGCCGTGCCACACACGATAAACAAAAGGTTTGCTCACCACGGAAAGTTCCCCACAAAAATACTCGTGGCTATCATATACCAAACGTTTTCTCTTTAGCTTGCTAATCAGCAAATTAGGCAGAAGCGTATCTAAATCATTGGCCACAAAAAGGTCAAAATGGTGAAACAGCAGATACAAAAACAATCTAATATTGTATTCCGCATAGAACACGCTACCTTTTCTAAACAGTAAATGTAGTCGGTGGGTTTTATAGGCACGACCCGACAACTTGGGTGAGTTGTGATAGCAACGACCGACAAGGGTAACTTCAAACCCATTACGCGTCAAAAAGTTACATACTTTATCGACGCGCGGATCCGTATAAAGGTCATTGGTGACAGAAAGAACGACTTTATTGTTCGTCCTTGCCATGACAGTTTTTGTATTTCTTTCCACTTCCGCAAGGACAAGGGTCATTACGGCCCACGCGTTTTTCAACTCGAATAGGAGCACTGCCCTTGCCTCCCGGCGCCACCTGTCGTCCTTCTCCAACTTCCTGTCTTCCCGTCTGCAGTTTCTTCGCATCAGACTCCGGCAATTGGGCTTCCCTAACCTGGCTGTTATCCGAAATAGGAACACTGCCCTTGGTTAAGAAGGAAACGATTTCAGTACTGATACGGGTAAGCAGTTGGTCAAACAAATTGAAGGATTCGAGTTTATAGATCAACAACGGGTCCTTTTGTTCGTAAGAAGCATTTTGAACGGACTGCTTTAAGTCGTCCAAATCACGAAGATGTTCTTTCCAGGCATTATCAATCACCGACAAAGTTATGCCTTTTTCGATAGACAAACCCACTTCACGCCCCTTGGTTTCATACGATTTTTTCAATGGGGCCACCACAGTCAGCGTTTTCACACCATCAGTAAATGGAATGGCAATATTTTTAAATCTATCCCCTTGATCCAAGTAAACCCTTTCAATAATCGGATAAGTCTTAGCACTTAACTGCTGTATTTTTTCCTGATAATGATTATAGATAACCGGGAAGAGCTCGTCAACAAGTTTTTGAGGACGTTCTTGCAAAAATCTATGTTCTTCAAAAGGAGATTCGCAGCCGAAGGTGGTAATCATATCTTGGCAGAATCCTTCATAATCCTTATTATTCCAATTATTATCCACCACGATAGAACAAATATCGTAAAACATACCAGAGATGTCGATAGCCAGACGATCACCAAACAAAGCATTGCGACGCTTATTGTAAATGGTACTACGCTGATGGTTCATTACATCGTCATATTCCAGCAAACGTTTACGGGTGCCAAAGTTGTTTTCTTCCACCTTTTTCTGGGCTCTTTCGATAGATTTTGAAATCATACTGTGCTGGATGACTTCACCATCCTGCAAGCCAAGGCTATCCATCACTTTGGCGATACGGTCGGAGCCGAACAAACGCATCAAATCGTCTTCCAAAGAAACGAAGAATTGGGAACTACCCGGGTCACCTTGACGACCGGAACGTCCTCTCAACTGACGATCCACACGGCGCGAATCGTGACGTTCGGTACCTATGATGGCCAAACCACCCTTTTCCTTGATGCCGGGTCCCAACTTGATATCGGTACCACGACCGGCCATATTGGTAGAAATGGTAACGGTGCCCGCCTGACCTGCTTCCGCCACAATGTCGGCTTCTTTCTTATGCAGTTTCGCATTGAGCACATTGTGTTTGATTTTTCGAACTGTCAAGATCTTGGATAACAACTCCGAAGTTTCCACAGAGGTCGTACCCACCAAGACGGGTCTTCCTTCCGCATTCAAGCGCAGGATTTCATCAACAACAGCCGCATATTTTTCACGCTTGGTCTTATAAACCAAATCTTCATTATCTATACGAGCAATAGGACGATTGGTGGGAATGACCACCACATCGAGCTTATAGATATTCCAGAACTCGCCTGCTTCTGTTTCAGCCGTACCCGTCATACCCGACAATTTCTTGTACATTCTGAAATAGTTCTGAAGCGTAATGGTAGCGTAAGTTTGCGTAGCAGCTTCCACCTTCACATTTTCCTTTGCCTCAATAGCCTGATGCAAGCCGTCGGAATAACGGCGACCTTCCATAATACGACCTGTTTGCTCATCAACAATCTTGACTTTATTGTCGATAATAACGTATTCCACGTCCTTTTCAAACATCGTATATGCTTTCAGCAGCTGGTGAATCGTATGGATTCTTTCTGAAGCGATAGAGAAATTGCGATATATTTCGTCTTTGCGGACTTGCTTTTCCTTTGGATCGAGCTCTTGTCTTTCCAATTCAGCGATTTCCGCACCCACATCCGGCATAATAAACATTTTGGCTTCTTCGGCATCCTTGGAAATCAAATCGATACCTTTATCCATAATATCCACCGTATTCAACTTCTCTTCAATGACGAAATAGAGTTCGTCGTCAATAAGGTGCATATTTCTGTTCTGCTCCTGCATAAAGAAACCTTCTGTGCGGAGCAATATCTGCTTCATACCCTGTTCGCTCAAGAACTTGATCAAGGCCTTGTTTTTAGGAAGACCGCGTTGGGCACGAAGCAAAAGCATAGCACCTTCATCCGTCGGCTTTGGATCCGGATTCTCAGCCAGGAGCTTTTTGGCCTTGGTTAAAATTTCAGCCACATAAACCTTCTGGGCATTGTATAATTTTTCAACGATAGGTTTATACAAATCAAATTCCTGTTGATCACCGCGAGGAGTCGGACCAGAAATAATCAACGGTGTACGGGCATCGTCAGTCAAAGCGGAGTCAACCTCATCAACAAGGGCGAAATTGTGCGGACGCTGCACCAATTCCGTGATATTTCGTGCCATATTGTCACGCAAATAGTCAAAACCGAACTCATTGTTCGTACCGTATGTAACATCAGCGGCGTATGCCTTACGACGTTCTTCCGAATTGGGTTCGTGCTTATCGATACAGTCCACCGTGAGTCCGTGAAATTCATATAACAAACCCATCCACTCGGCATCACGCTTAGCCAAGTAATCATTGACGGTAACCACGTGAACACCCTTACCCGGAAGAGCATTCAGGTAAACCGGCAAAGTGGCCACCAAGGTTTTACCTTCACCCGTGGCCATTTCGGAGATTTTGCCCTGATGCAGTACGGTACCACCGATAATCTGCACGTCATAGTGGCACATATCCCATTTGATCATATTGCCGCCTGCCGACCAAACATTGTGGTACAAGGCCTTGTCGCCCACAATCTCAATGCAGTTTCTATAGGCAGCGATGTCGCGGTCCATCTGGGTGGCCGTTACCTCCACAATTTCATTGTCCTTAAAACGGCGAGCCGTTTCCTTCATCACGGCAAAGGCTTCGGGAAGGATTTCATCCAAAACTTCCTGGGTTTTCTTGTAGGAACGCTTTTCAAGGTTCTCCAATTCCTTGTAGAAATCCTCTTTTTCTTCAATAGGAATATCGTAATTTTTGTCAAGATAATCCTTAATTTCCGCAATTCTGGTTTCTTCCTCCGTGACGGTTTCGGCTATATGTTGTTTAAATTCCACCGTTTTGTGGCGGAGTTCGTCATTGCTGAGTCCTTTGATGGTTTCGTAAGCGGCCAAGGTTTTTTCAAGGTATGGTTTCAATTCCTTGAGATCTCTGTCTGCCTTGGTACCGAATAGCTTACTTAAAAAATTTGCCATTATATATTAATTTAAAATTGGGGTGCAAAAATACAAAATTAATCGTAATCTTACATCAGTGAATTTCAATAGCGCAATAGATATTGTCAATTTGCATTTTTGTTATAAATATTCTCAATAGTTCACAGAACTATTTGAAAAAATTTCTTGTCTCTATTACTTGGAACTTACGTAGGTTGCTAAAAATTGTCATATTTGAAAATGAAGTAAGCATTTAAAAATACAGGTCTTCTTTGGCTAATTCATCATTATGATGAAAAAACATAACATAATAAATGGGAATATAAACAACCCCCGCTTCCTGAATTACTTTCTGATCGTTAGACAATACAAATGCCTTTTTGATATTGTATTCAAGGATAGAAAGAAAACGGTTCAAAGCACTGTGTTCTCTATAATTTTTACCTGATTTCACTTCAAGAGGAATGGTGCTCATATTCACAGTATCGTCAATGAGGTAATCCACTTCGCCAGTCTTCTTGTTGTCGTAATAATACAAAGTAAATCCATGGGCTCGCAACTCCTGCGCCACCACGTTTTCATATACCGCTCCCAGATTGACACATCGAATATCTTCAAGAACTGGCTTGATGTTATTGCCATACAAAATCCCGGTGAAAATACCCGTATCATTCATATAGAGTTTCAGAAGATTCTTACCCGCATTCTGCACTAATGGGTAAGCAGGTTGACTGATGGCATCAACTTCCAAAGCAATGCCCGATGAAACAAGATACTCAAACTCATCCTGATAATCACTTGTCCTCTTGCCCGTCTTACCCTCAATGTCCTTCACTTTGATACGCTTTTTTCTGTTTTCAAGGTTAGAAGGAATCATTTCATAGATACGCTTTATTTTCAACTTGCGCGACGATTCGCTTTCATACTTCGCAGCATCAGCTCCATACAGCGTATAAATGTCCTTTTGCACACTTCTCACCTTTACAATATTGTGTTCGGCAATATATGTGTTTACTGCATCTGGAAGTCCGCCCACCAACAGGTATCTGCGAAAGT
>JAKSMH010000047.1 GCA_024400715.1 Bacteroidales bacterium
CCTTAATACCGCAATTGCGAACGAATTGCGTAAAAAAACGAGGCGGGTGGTGGCGTTAAGAACGCTGTCTGTTTGAACCTGCGAAGCAGGTGAGTTACAGCGTTTAGCCGCCAGCCGCCCGTTTTTTAGCAAACGTTTGCGTGCGGAAAAGCTGCTTTCTTTTGGTTCTTTTCTTTGCAGCGGCAAAGAAAAAGAACGGAAAATAATATGTTCCTCATTAAACCAATTGCCCCAACCACAGTCATTATAAAAAATAGCGTTTAAATTTCCGGCAGCTGGCAAAGATTTCAAAACTTTTATCCATTCGCATGGATTTATTTTGCCTTGACTAATTTCTCCGGAATGATTTTCTTGGTCACCACAAAGTCCTTGTCCAAAATCATAAAGCCTGCTCTTTCCAAGTCAACAGTTTTGTCTTTTCTACAATGTTTGTTTTTATAGATATAACTCCACGCAACGCTTTCGTTGGGAGCGAGATTGGCGGTGATAACCTCAATGTTTTGTAGCTTGCTGGTGTCACCATGGTCAATGTCCGTCCACTCAACTTGGCTTTTGAATACTTCCTGTCGGAAGGAAATGCCAAGTTGCTGCCTGCCATTCACAAAGGTAACCGTAACTTTGCATTGGCCGGGAGCATAGTAGTTGGCCGTTCGGTTATATTGATATATCAAGTTGCCCACACTATCCACTATGCGGTCGCCTTGCGCATAAAGAGAAACTGTTAATAAACAGATTATTATAAAAAATAAGGTCTTTTTCATCTTAGAACTGATTAATCCATTCGGCTACGTCAACGGCTGGGATTCTATTCATACATTTGAAATTGCGGTGCGGACATTTCCTAAATCCGCGCTTGCCGCAAGGCCGACATTTGATACTACAAATCTCAAACATTCTAAAGAGTTCCCTGTTGTTAGGCATATACGGATAATTGCCGAATTCAGGAATGGTACTTCCCCATAACGAGCAAATCGGTTTCTTGAGTGCGGCGGCAATCTGCATAAAGTCGCTGTCGCCGGTAAGAACGCAGTTGCTCTGTTCGATTAAGGATGCATATTGGTAAAAGCTGAGTTGACCGCAGGCATTGTAAACTTTGTCTCCAAATCGATGAACGAGTTCATCTCCGACAATCGCTGAATTTTTATCGCCAATGATGACAACCGGCTTAAGTAACATCGGGATAATTTCTGTCAGTTTGCCAATTGGAATTTTTTTGGTTCCTTTATCTGCATCTAAAATAATGGCTATAAAGCCATCTTCAAAGAAAATGGGTAAGTTGTCAGTATTAAATCGCTCATTTTGGGCTATGCCGAAGTCCAAGCCTTGCCCATCATTGACAATACCGAGTACCTTAGCGGCTTCAAAATATCTGTCAACAATATGGTTTAATGGTAAGGTATTGATTTTAAGTCTTGTACAAATTAATTTTTTGATTTTTAATTTATTTGGAATTCAAAAGCCAGAAATCTCGGAAGTTTGATTTTTAATTTGTTGAAGGAAGAGTGGGGAAGGTCAAGTTGATGACAAATCTTGTGCGACGTTCGAGAGTTCTGTAAGTCTAAAACAAAGTCAAATCGCTCGGTTTTTAATTGCTCAACAACTTGATTTTTATTATTGTAATAAGTATGGATTTTAGAAACGTATGGATTGCTTGTTAAAATTTCTTGGTATTTTTGATTGACTAAAATATGAACTTCCGCTTTAATCTGTTGGTGAATAGCACGGATTACAGCTGTGGATAAAATAATATCTCCAATGGAATTTAATCTGATAATTAAAATTTTAGCTCGTGTTGGGAGTTGAATTGCATCCATTTTTGTAAGGTCCTATTTTTTATTCAAAACTGACGTTTAATGCGGTGGTTACGGGATTCGCATATATTCTAAGCAGATAGTGCATCATTTTTTCTTTTGATACATCTTTAACCTCGGCTTGTTGATGAAGGTAAGCGGTAAAATCCTTTTTTTCTTGGGCAGAATATTGGTCCGCAAATTGATTTCGCTGACTTAAAATGTCAAAGGCAATGTAATTGTTGGGATAGAGTTTGTAGTTTTGGTAAATTTGTTTATCTACCATCTTGCAGACTTCGTAAATTTTATCATTTTGGTTGAGCGTTTCGGGAATGCTGTCAATTTCATTGACAATCGGCTTCCCGATAGTAAGTTGAACTCGACCTTTGTGACCCATAATCCCCTGCATAATGCTTGCGAAATCTTCCCCTTCCTTTTTGTGGTAGGGACCGTCTTCCGTCAATGCCAATTCTCTGGCTTTGAGTTGGTCGCAAGGTTCGTATTCGTAAGAAATGATGGTGGGTGTCAAATTGATTTTTTTGAGCATTTCCAAGGGTTTAAGCTCATTGTCCATAGCCAGCATCTTAATCAATCCCTGTTTGGTGATGTCTAATCCGTCTTTGGTCCTGCCATCGCGTTGAGCTATCCAAACCGACTCGTGGTCGTTGAAAAGTACGTGGTGAATGTAAGCCGAGAGATGTTGGTAGTTGGTTATTTTTTCACGCAATGAAACCGAGCGCTTTACGATAAACATCTTGTTAAGTTTGGCCACTTCGGCTAAAATAGGACTCGAGATGAGATTGTCTCCAATGGCAATCTTCGAAGTGTTGAATTTTTCAATAAAAAAATATTCTGCTAACAAGGCGGCGTCAAAAGTGATGTCGCGATGGTTGCCTATAAATACATAATTTGTGTCGCGGGAGATGTTTTCAATGCCCTTAAAGCTTACCCCTTTAGTGGACATTTTGATGAATTTTTCAATGAATTTCCTTGAAGTTGTAGTTTGAAAGTCATAAATTGTGTTAAAATCCCGTGCGTCTTGCTTGAGTTGTTCCGGAGTATATTCGGGGATAATTTGCCGCATAGCACTCTGATAACTTTCATTATCAATAATTTGCGAGATTTTCTCGGGGGCTTCTTCTTCGGTGTAGGGTCTTATATCATTGATAATATCATTTATTTTTCGCTGTAATTTTGATTTTGCAAAATTACAATTTTTTATGACGTAATTTTACTTTGTAAATATTAATAGATGGTGGTATATATTTTTCCGGGTTTGCATTCCACAATATTTCGAAGTTCCATCGATAGCAATAGTGCGGCGATTTTGGATGCGTTCAATTGCGGGAGTGAGTTGGAAATATTGTCGATGGTCGCTCCTTGCTGCTTTCTGATGGTATTCAGGATGGCTTCTTCGTCGGCATTTAGGTCGATGAACAGTTGCCGCTGCTTGGATGTTTTTGGTGCCGTGTTCCATCCCATCATTTCCGAGATGTTTTCTCCCGAATAAACCAATGCGGCCAAATTGTTGCGGATGAGTTCGTGGCAGCCCTTTTGACTTTTTTGAAATATGGTTCCAGGAACGGCAAAAACGTCCCGATTGTATGAATGGGCAATTTCTGCCGTAATAATGCTGCCTCCCTTTTCTTGCGATTCTGCGACAATCACTGCATCTGACATCCCGGCGATAATACGGTTGCGCTTTGGAAAATTAATTCTGTCAGGTATGGTGTCAAAAGGATATTCCGAGATAATGGTGCCTTCGTTTTCCAAAATCCGCTTGGCTAAGTTTGAATTTTCCTCGGGATAAATAGTCCTGAGTCCGCATCCCAATACCGCAACCGTTCGTAAGTTGTTATGTAGGGCTTCTTCGTGGGCACAGGTGTCGATTCCCCGTGCCAAGCCGCTTATCACGCAAACATCAAGCGGTGTCAACTCTTCCACGATTTTCTTGACCACGTCTTTGCCGTAATTGCTTGCGTTGCGCGTGCCAACGATGGCTATGGCCTTTTTGGTATTGAAATTCTTTGCGCCCTTGTAGTAAAAATAGTAGGGAGAATCACTGCAATTCAATAGTCTCAGTGGGTAGTCTTCGTCATCAAAAAAGCATATTTTGATGTCGTGCTGCTGTGCGTGCTTGATTTCGTTCAGTACAAATTTTTCGATGGAGGAGTTCATTTGAGGCAATTGTATATTCGCCCTAAAGTGAAATAGTTTCTTTGCCACTTGTTTGTGATCTTCAAACATAGAAGTGGCATTTCCGCATATTTGAATGAGTTTCTTGATATTCGCATTGCCATAATTGGGATAATGAATGAGTGCGAGCCGGTAAAATGTTTCTTTGTCCATAGTCGTGGTTTTAAAAAATGGTAATCGGAAACAATGAGTAATTGCCAAATATTATAACGGATGGGATGGTGTAATGATGAAGGAGGGAGTCCGATTACCATTTCATTACAGCGGCAAAAATACTAATAATTTATTACAAAATAATAACAATTTACAAAAAGTTATCAACAATGATAAGGGGAATCCTCAAAATCAATCTAATTTTTTCATTTTAAAAATTGCACATAAAAATTGATATAGTAATATATATTCCGAACTATTTTTGTATTTTTGCAGATTAAAAGATATAAAAATGGCAAATCAAAGCAATCAAGTTAATGTGTTCATTCCCTGCGATATGGATATGTTTAGTCCACAGGTGGCCGAAAGTGTGGTTCAGCTGCTTGAAAAGTTGGGACTGGTCGTTCATTATAATGCGGAACAAACCTGTTGCGGCAGGAAATTCTATTTTTCAGGGGAAACGGAATGCGCGAGGGATTTGGCTACAAA
Organism: Bacteroidales bacterium; assembly: GCA_024400715.1. Next base: position 4,629 of record JAKSMH010000047.1, read on the forward strand.
AATGATGTCCGAATTTGGTGAATCAAAGTACCCGCTTATAATCCCTTCCGCTGCTTGTGCCGGTTTTATCCGAAAATATTACGGCAGCCTGCTGACGAATATCAGCGTGGTTAATGACTTGAGGAATTTTGTCGCAAACACTTACGAATTGTGCGATTTTATTGTCAACCAGTTAGGGGTTACGAAATTGAATAATCGTTTTGCTGAACGTGTATTCTATTTCAAGTCTTGCGCGGCTCGCAATATGTATGGATTGGAAGATGAAGCCGAAATTTTGTTGCGCAATACGGACGGATTGGAATTGCTTACCGATCCGGATATGACGGGTTGCTGCTCTGCCAATGGTCGTTTTTCGGTGATTAATCCCGAAATGTCCGACCAAATGATTGAAAAGCTTGTTACTAAAATTTATTCTATGGGGGCCCAATATATTACTTCCACCGATATCCATTGTCTTCAGCATTTTGATGCTTTTATTCAGGCCAAGGGGATTGGATTGGAAGTAATTCACATTGCGGATATCCTTAATGCAGAAGGTAAAAATTAATGATACTATGTTACAGATTCAATTAATTCGTGAAAATCCACAATTCGTTATTGACCGCTTGAAGGTCAAAAATTTTGATGCCGAAGCCATTATCAGTGCTATCGCGCAGTTGGATGTCGAAATCAGACAAAACAAAAAAGTCTTGGACGATAACCTGATGGAACAGAAAAAGTTGTCTGCCGATATAGGCAAGTTGTTTAAGGAAGGCAAGACAGCGGAAGCCCAGGAACTGAAACAGCGCATTGCGGAGTTGAAAGAGGTGGAAAAACAATACCAGACTATGGTCGCTGAAAAATCAGACGAAATACAAAACAAGTTGGTTTTATTGCCGAATTTGCCCCACTCTTCAGTGCCCGTCGGTAAAACTGCCGCTGATAATGAGGTGGTTTATACCGAGGGAGACGCTTCTAATTTTTCCTGCGAGGTTTTGCCACACTGGGACTTGGTGAAAAAATACGACATCATCGATTTTGACTTGGGTTGTAAAATTACAGGTGCCGGTTTTCCCATCTACAAAGGGAAAGGTGCCCGCATTCAACGTGCATTAATCAATTTCTTCTTGGAAGAAGCTATCAATCACGGATTTACTGAAATTCAACCCCCTTACGTTGTCAATGAGGCATCCGCCTATGCAACGGGTCAGCTTCCTGATAAGGAAGGCCAGATGTACCATTGCCAAATGGATAATTTCTATCTGATTCCTACCGCTGAAGTTCCCCTTACCAATATTTATCGTGACGTGATTCTGAAAGAGGGTGATTTTCCCATCAAGAATTGCGGTTATTCCGCTTGCTTCCGTCGCGAGGCGGGTTCTTACGGCAAAGACGTGCGCGGATTAAACCGCCTGCACCAGTTCGATAAAATCGAAATCGTTGTCATTGAACATCCGGATCGTTCTTACGAAACATTGGAAAAGATGAAGATTTATGCGATGTCTTTGCTGACGAAATTAGGTCTTCCTTTTAGAGTCCTGCGTTTGTGCGGCGGCGATATCAGCTTTACTTCCGCCTTGACTTATGATTTGGAAGTTTATTCAAAGGCCCAACAGCGCTGGTTGGAAGTCAGCTCCGTTTCCAATTTCGAAACTTATCAGGCCAATCGTTTGAAATTGAGATTCAAAGATGAAGCGATGGGCAAGATGAGATTGGCACACACCTTGAATGGAAGCGCATTGGCTCTTCCTCGTGTCTTGGCTGCTATCTTGGAAAATTATCAAACAGACAAGGGTATTGTCGTTCCTGAAGTCTTGAGAAAATATACTGGTTTCGATATTATCGACTAATGGCATTGATACGTAAGTTCCTGCTTCTATGGATGGTGCTGTCGGTTTTTGTGTGCGCAATGGCCCAACAAACGACAGACGAACAGTTGGCTATGCAGTATTATAAGGATGCGGAATACGAAAAAGCCGGCGAGTTGTTCGAAAAAATCCAGATTACCAAGAAAAACGCCTACATTTATTACTACTATTATCAAACTTTATTTCAATTGCGGGATTTTGACCAAATGGAAAAACTGGCCAAAAAACAGTGCAAGTTGTTCCCCGACCAGTTGAGGTATCGTGTTGACTTGGGCTATGTATATGAAATTTCAAACCAAATAGGGAAGGCCGAAAAAGAATACCAGGCAGTTCTGAAAGATATTCAGCCCAAGGATTATAGCGTTCGTGACGTGTATAATTCGTTTCTGACGAAGGGTAAGCGTGAGTATGCCCTCGATGCGCTGATGAAAGGTCGTAAACTGCTGGGTGACGACAAATTGTATGCGAAGGAAATTACCGGCATTTACAGCCAGTTGGGCCGAAGTGATAAACTCTTTGAGGAGGCGGTCTCTTTGGTGAAGGATAACGAGGAAAAATATATTCCTCAGTGTGAAGAAATTATCCAAAACGCTTTACTGGATGATGAAAATGCCCAAAAGTATGAAACAATCAAGAACATGCAGCAAAAAAATATGCAGAAATATCCTGAAAATGATT
>JAKSMH010000048.1 GCA_024400715.1 Bacteroidales bacterium
TCCCATTGGTCAAACCGCCCAAAAAGCCATCACTTTGTATGTGAAAGGACAACGACAACAAGTAAAAATCAAAAAAGGTGAAGTAGACTTTGTCTTCCTCAACCGACGCGGTGCACGACTCTCACGGGAAATGATCTTTATGATGATTAAAAAGGCCGCCGAAGATGCTGGCATCACCAAAACCATCAGTCCACATACCTTTAGACACTCGTTCGCCACTCATTTGGTGGAAGGCGGTGCCGACTTGCGCGCCGTTCAGGAAATGCTCGGCCACGAAAGCATTACCACTACCGAGATTTACACGCATCTTGACCGAGAATACATAAAAAGCATCATAACAGAATTTCATCCAAGAAAATAATCATCAAAATATTCATACTATGAAAACAGCAAAGCAAATCCTTATTCTGCTTATTTTCGCAACAACTTTAATCCCACTGTCGGGCCAAATTACAGTTCAACAAAAAGATCAATGGGGAACAAAATTATATTACATTGACAATCAAACTATTAGACAGAAAGACCAATGGGGTCAAAAATTGGTTTATTTTGACGGAAAAACCATCCGACACAAAGATCAGTGGGGTGAAAAGCTGTTGTATATGGACGGCAATACCGTGAGACTGAAAGACCAATGGGGCGAAAAACTACTCTACTTTGATGGCAATAAAATCAGGCAAAAAGACCAGTGGGGAACCGTTTTGTTTTACATTGACGGCAACTATATCCGACAAAAAGACCAATGGGGCGAAAAAATATGGTATTTTGACGGACTGCCCGAAAAATGGGTCATTGCCTGCATTGTTTTATAGACTTTAGCGACTGGCTCCGTAAAACAAATATTGTTTTTCCTTGTTTTTCCATCCAGCTTCGCTGCGATAATTCGTAAAATACACTTTGATATCGGCCTCGCTGCGATAGTCGGTAAAGTAGATTTCTTTCTGCGCATCGGAACGATATTCAACAAAATACCACATTCCCCTATTGCCTTCCGCCTCTGAACGATAATCACATTTATACACAATTAAATCCGCCTCGCTGCGATATTCCGTAACATAAACCTTAACATCTGCTTCGGACTTATAATTGGTGGAATATACACGTTGTGCCGAAAGTGAAAATGCCAAGCACATCAAGACAAACAAAGACAAAAAATACTTTTTCATAAAAAACAATTTTTTATATAGACTCACTTTTCACGCAAAAGTATAAAACCTATATTGCAACTTGCAAAGTTATAAAAAAATACGGGATTATCCCGTTTAATCTTGTCGCCATTCCGACGAAGCGTAGCAAAGTCGGAATCTCTTTGCAAGACTTAAAGTGATTATCCCGATAAAATATGTATTTTTGCACAAAACTTTTAGATATGAAAAAATATGTTTTTATTATTACCGTGATTATCATTTGTTTAACAGCTTGTCAATCCAAGACCGACAACACGAGCAACAACGCAGAAAATACGATGGACAGTACCGTCGTCAACGACGAATATCATTTCAAATTTGATGATTTTGAACTTTGGACATTACAGGACAAGGTCAACACTATGTCGATGGAGCTGTTTGCCGATGCCGATCCTGCCGTGGTTAAAGAATTGGTTCCCAACGGAGAAGCCGACGCAGCCATCAATGTCTTTTTAGTCAATTGCAATGGGCAGTACATTCTTTTTGATGCTGGCGTAGGAGCTGATAATGGCGGCATGATGCTGGAAAAGATGCACGAAATTGGCGTAAGCGAAAGCGACATCAAGGCCGTATGCCTCACCCATTTTCATTTTGATCATATTGGTGGTCTGCTGACAAACGGACAAGCCACTTTCCCCAATGCGGAGCTTTACTTTTCTGAAAAGGAATTATCAGCTTTTCAAAATGATGAAGGGGTGCAAGCCATGTTAACAGCGTATCAGGATCACACGCACGCCTTTGCCGACAATGCCGTGATTTTAGACGGTGTGACCACCCTTTTCGCGGCCGGTCACACGCCCGGCCACACAATGTACCGAATTGGCGATGTGCTGATCATTGGGGATGTGATTCACGCTGCCGCACTACAAATTCCACACCCGGAATTTTGCGCACGGTACGACCAAGACAAGGAGCAAGCCATCCAAATACGCCAAAACACATATCAGTACATTCAAGACCAGCACCTTATCGTTGCCGGTATGCACTTGCCGAAAAATGGCGTGATAAGCCAGTGGTAATTTAGAAGGCGGAGAGGGGAAAAGCGCGGCCGTGGGCGTAGAAGATGATGGTGGAGAAGCCGACGATTCCTTTTCAAAATTGTAGAATATTTATTTTTTTACATAGAAAGTTTATTTTTATTCCACTATCTATGCAAAAAATTGTATTTTTGCAACTTCTAAACATTTCAGCATGCTTGACATATCTATTGTAAATAAAATAAAAAATATTCCTCTTTACAGTGGAGAGATAGTTTCTCTTATAGGAGATTTCAAATCACCGAAAAACAAACTTGCTCGGTTGGAACATAATGGAGACATTATCAGACTTAAAAAGGGTCTTTATATTCTAAACAGTAACCTATTTGGATATCCGATTTCTCAGCCTCTATGCGCCAATCATATCTATGGACCATCTTACCTTTCTTTGCAGTGGGCCTTAGGCTATTATGGTCTTATTCCTGAGCAGGTAAAGGCACTGACCTCAGTGACTTTCAAGCGTAGCCGTATTTTCAAAAACGCAGTCGGATATTTTTCCTACACCCAAATGCCGGAATCATGGTTTCCAGTCGGCATACAGTCGGCGGAAAGTGACGGTATTACGTTTGCAATCGCTTCACCAGAAAAGGCATTATGCGATCTTTTGGTTGCGGACATTCACATCTCAGACACTTTGATCGGTCTCCAACGCTATCTGGAAGAAGACATCAGATTTGACACGGATGCGCTTCGCGATTTTGATGTTTCTATCGTGAAGGAGCTATTGACTGTAGGGCGCAAGAAAAAGATTCTATCTAACCTTATCAAAATAATTGAAAAATCATGACCATTTTCGAAACAATGGTGGAACAATTCCACCCTCAAAACGAGATTCAACGTGTTATGGCTCAACGGGAGTCCATGCAAAATATAGTATTAGCCGGTCTGAAACGAAATGGTTTTTTCGAGCATGCGGCCTTTTATGGTGGAACCTGCTTGCGGCTTTTCCATCATCTACCCCGTTTTTCTGAAGATATGGATTTCTCTTTACTGCATGTCAATTCTACAATCCACTTAGAAAACTACTTTCAATCCATCACCGATGAATTTAAATACGTTGGACTTCCCGTGGAAATTGTGAAAAAAGACAAGAAAATTTTCGGTCGAGTGGAATCCGCTTTTCTCAAGGAAGACACGGAAGCTTATGACATTCGATTTCAAACCCGCAAAACCATAAAGATCAAGATTGAACTTGACACCAATCCACCGCTACTCTTTTCAACCGAACAGCAATTCGTGCTACAGCCTTTCTCTTTTGGAGTGCGCTGCTTTACTTTGCCAGATCTGTATGCTGGCAAAATGCATGCCTTAGTTTATCGAAATTGGAAGACACGCGTCAAAGGCCGAGACTGGTATGATTTCGAATGGTATGTACGCAACAATGTCCCCTTGGATTTCAACCATTTGCAAGAACGGATTCGTGTTTTTAGCAATGAAGTGCTTTCCAAAGAAGATTTTATGCAACAGCTCAGGAACCGTTTAGCCAATACCAACATTGATGCTGTGAAGCAAGATGTTGTGGCATTTGTTGACAACACAGACGAGCTCGACATTTGGAGCAACGAATACTTCCTGATGCTTGCCGACAGAGTGCGATTTTTGTAAGATTTTATCTTCCCCCCTCTCCTCCACCAACCGTTTCATCTCCCGCACATCGCGCTGCGGGAAGGCGTGGACGGGAATTTCGCGGCCGTAGGTTCCCTTACTCAGCCATAGTTTGCTGAATGAAAAATCCTACGGCATATAAGGGTATGTTTTCCATCCAACCTTGGTCAATATAGGGTTTCATAGAAAAACGCAATCCTCGAAGATGTTCTTCGCCAAACTCATTTTTTACAAACTGCGCCAATGATTTCCCCTTCACGTTTTCTTCCGCCTTGACCTCAATCGGAACAACTTTATCATTGAGTTGCACCAAAAAATCAATCTCCAATCTTGAATTATCCTTGCTGTAGTAATATACAGGCAACGATGGGACATTCGTCAGCTGTTGCAATACATAATTTTCTGAAAACGAGCCTTTGAATTCCTTGAAAACATCGTTAGTTACAAGCATCTGCATAGCTGGAGCATCCGATAGTGCGCCAAGAAGGCCGACATCCAGCAGATAGAGTTTAAAGGCATCAATGTCGCGATAAAACTTCAACGGAACTTTTGGACTTGCCGCGCGATATACTTTATAGACCAAACCGGCATCCACGAGCCATTGTATGGCGTTCTCCAATTCTCGCGCACGACCACCTTTTTTGACCGCTCCATAAATGAATTTCTTATTCTCCTTTGACAATTGACTCGGAATGCTGTCCCAAACCAGGCGAATCCGTTGTGTCTCCTTGCCCGCGTGCTTTGCAAAATCGTGATTGTAGTTCGCAATAATCTCTTGCTGGATGCGCCGAACTCCGTTCACATCGCCTTGCGTGGTATAGTGCAAGACCGCTTCGGGCATACCGCCCACATAGTAGTATTGACGAAGGTGTTCCTGCAACTTGACATCCATATCTTTCATCAATTGCCAGTTCAGACGGGACATCTCGTCAGTCAGATAGTCAGCACCTTGCGCCCAGAGGAATTCCTCAAAGCTCATCGGCAGCAAACGCAAGGTATTGACCTTTCCCACAGGATATGATTCTTCCGGTCTATTCATTACGCCTAACAACGAACCGGCCACTGTGACGTGCTGTTCAGGTGCATTCTCGCAAAAATATTTCAAACTTTCCAATGCGTGCGGCGCTTCTTGGATTTCGTCAATGAAAATTAGTGTTTTACCAGCTACAATACGTTGCCCACTATAGGCTTCGAATGCCTGCATTATTCGAACCACATTTAAATCCTGTATAAAGAGCCGTTGAACTTCGGGATTGTCGTGACAATTCACGTACACTAAATTTTCGTATTCGTTTTTGCCGAACTCTTTCAGCAGCCAAGTTTTTCCAACTTGCCGAGCTCCTTCCAAAATCAAAGGTTTTCTATGGGAATTGTTTTTCCATTCAATCAAACTGTTATATAACTTTCTCCTCATCTTTAAAATGCTGTTTTCAGAGTGCAAAGATACGCAATTTCTTAAATAGGAAAATGAATTATCCAAAAAAATGAGCGAATATTATGTTGTATATGCCAATTTTATGAACGAATAACGTTTAAAAATAGCCAAATTTATGAACGAATCAAAATTATTCTCACCCTCTCCTCCACTAACCGCTTCATCTCGCACACCCCGCGCTGCGGGAAGGCGTGGACGGGAATTTCGCGGCCGTGGGCGTAGAAGGTGATAGTGGAGAAGCCGGCGATGGGCGTGTGGATTTAATGACCGAATTATTTTCCAATAGCATCAAGCATTTGCCTCAAGCGTTCAACCACTGCTTCTCCGATGAGTTGAATCATTGGAGTCTCATCTTGTTCTTTTGCGTAAGCATCAAAAGCATCATAGTAACGGCGTCTGTCGGCAAATTTGACACTGACAGGAGGCAGTCCGTTCTGGATAAGTTGCAGATTCATCAGCAAACGACCTGTTCGGCCGTTCCCATCAATAAATGGGTGGATGCTTTCAAAACGAAGATGGAATAGTGCCACTGATTCAATAATGTGCCGTTTCTCAGTCCATAAAGTAAAATCCGACAACAATTTAGAGACTTCTGTTTCTATAAGATAGGGTTCAACGGGTTCGGTAACGGCACCGGCGATGCGAACCTTGACGCGACGGAACGTGCCGCGATCTTCAGGACGGTCGGACAAAACCAGCGAATGGATGCGATTCAGCTCAAATGCGGTCAGTGGCTCTTTGCTTTTGGCCAATTCTTCAACATAGACAAAAGCGTCTTTATAGCCAACAATTTCAAGATGGTCCTTCAGCGGTTTTTGGTCGATGGTAATGCCTTGAAGGACGAGGGCAGTTTCCTGCATTGTTAGCGTATTGCCCTCAATGGCATTGCTGTGGTACGTGTTTTCAACGAGGAAAACCTCGCGAAAGGCCTCTGCTTCGGCGGGCGTCAGTGGACGGCTTTGATTCAATCTCGCTTTCAGGGCATCAATTTGTTCCAAGAGCAGGCCATAATCTTTGGCCGGATTTTTTTTTGCGTATGAACGCGCATCTCTTGGCTTTGGCGCATCGTCAGGAATCAGATATAGATTGCCCTTGCGCGTCACGCCGGCAATGCGGTTTTGTTCGCACAAAATTCTGACTCTCCGAGCTGAAATATTCCATTTGGCAGCCGCTTCCGAAACCTTGATATAATTCATATTATTCCTATTTTTACAAATATAGGCTGCAAAAATACATATTTTATTCCTATTTTACAAGTTTTAGGAACAAAGTGTTACTTTATTTTCCTCCACTATCCGTTTCATCTCCCGCACATCGCGTTGTAGGAAACGGGAAAATGAGATGGAACTTCAATGCTCAAAAAGATCATCCATTGTTATTTGTGATGTAACCTCATTGGCGTATGCATTTGGAGAAAGTCTGCAGGTCGTTATAAATGCTTTATTTCGCTAAATCAATAAAATATTTTACATTTTAGCGAAATAAAATTATTTTATAAATACATTCTCATCCTTTTTCCTCCACCATCCGCTTCATCTCGCGCACCTCGCGCTGCAGGAAGCCGTGGACGGGAATCTCGCGGCCGTAGGCATAGAAGGTAATGGTGGAGAAGCCGACGAGGGGCGTGTGGATGTGGACGCTGGAAACGGCACCGTACGGAATGAACTCCGTGTTGTGGTGCAACAGTGCGGGACTTTTTATCGTGATGCCCTCATCGTTGAAAACAATGGTGGGCGGGAAAAGCACATTCGATTCGGAAATACGGGAGGCGGTAAAGGTGATGTACATAGTGGGGAAATTATTTCTTGAACCTTTCCTTAATGCTTTCCCAGAAGCTCTTGCCGCGGATTTCCGGGCGTTCGCTCTTGAGCAAATCGCCGAATTGAGT
>JAKSMH010000049.1 GCA_024400715.1 Bacteroidales bacterium
AACATAATTATATGCTCTGCAAATATACTAAAAATTTGGCAACTACATACCTGTTGAGCCAACAATCAACAAAAATTTGTCTTGCTGTGCAGACACGGTTTTTTACATTAGCGACATCATTTGGTCACCGCCAAATTTTACGCATTAACCTATACCCTAAGCCCTATACCCTGAACCCTAATTCAGCGGTAGCGATGGGAGCGGGCACGAAGCGACAGCGGCTGCCTTACGGCCGCAGGCGGCAAAAAGCGACCAACGGGAGCTGCTTTGCCGCCATAGCGGGCGTGGCAGGCGCCAAGCGGAGTAAAGCGGACAGCGCGACGGCGACGTCAGGAGCCGGGCCGCCCAAATCATAACAATGAAAATCCGTTTGGAAAAAATAAATATGTTGCAAAGCGTTCGCCGAAATGGATGACGTTTTAATCTTTTCACTATTTTTGCAGTCTAAAAATTTAAATGCGGTGTTATGAATAAATTCACCTTTGTTAGTGTATTGTCTTTTTTCTTGCTGATATTGGCGGTTTCTTGTCATCAGGATTCCAAGAAATTTGTTAAAAATTCTAATATGACCTATCGTCCTTTGGGCACGACGGGCTTGGAAGTGAGCGAAATCGGTATCGGTTGTGCCGCTTTTGCAGAGCTCACGCCAGAACAATCCTACGATTTTGTGTCATCGGCCATAGATAATGGTGTAAACTACCTGGATGTGTACGATGCGGATCCAAAGGTGCGCGACAATATAGGTTTTGCCCTGAAAGGACGTCGCAATCAAATGATTATCCAGGGTCATATCGGTTGTTTTTATAATGGGGAACAATATGAGCGAACTCGAGATATTTCCAATGTCAAAAAGGGTTTTGAGGATTTGTTGCAGCGTCTTGGTACCGATTACGTGGAAGTCGGAATGCTTCATCTAAGTGACGATTTGGAGGATTGGAATGCCATTGTGGACGGACCATTAATGCAGTATGCTCAGGATTTGAAAAAGGAAGGCAAGATTAAGCATATCGGTATGAGCAGCCACAATGCGAAAGTGGCGTTGGCCGCGGCCAAAAGTGGTCTGGTGGAAGTGATAATGTTCAGTATGAATCCTGCTTTCGACGCACTGCTGTCTGGATTGAGCGTTTGGGAAGAGGAAAGCTACAATAGTATGCTGTCCGGCATCGATCCGCTTCGAGTCGAATTGTACGATTATTGCGCCCTGCATCATATTGCGGTGGTGGCGATGAAGGCCTTCGGTGGTGCCAACGGCCGTTTGCTGGATGCGGAACGTACTCCGCTGAAATCGGCCTTAACGCCTGTGCAATGCTTGAGTTATGCCTTGTCAAAACCTTGTGTCTCAACGGTGGTTTGCGGTGCAATGAATGCCGACGAGCTGATGGAAGATGTTCGTTATGAAAAAGCTGGCGAGGAAGAGCGGGATTATAAGGCTGCTTTAAGTGGAACTGCCCAAAGTGGGGCGGATGGCACGTGTACCTATTGTCACCATTGTTCGCCTTGTCCTAAGGGCATCGATATTGCCAAAGTCAATGAGTTGTTAGATAAAGCCAAGGCAGCCAAAGAAATTCCGACTGAAGTGCTGGAAGAATATAGGTCGTTGAATCATAAGGCGGGTGAGTGTGTTCAATGTGGTGCGTGCGAGTCCCGTTGCCCGTTTGCGGTGTCGATTCGTGAAAGAATGAAAGAGGCCAAAGAAGTTTTTGGAGAATAAGCCATGAAGATTGTTCAACTTCCAGTTTCCAAGAGTTTGTGTATCAGAAAGTTGTTTTCTGATTTTCTGTATAATCAGTATTTTGATGTCGTTCCGGACGATTTTCCGTCGGATGTGTGTGTGACATACCATTGCCTGACCACGATTTCCAAGGCGATGAATTCGAAGGAGTGTGTTGAAGTCAACGCCTGTGATTGCGGGGCGGCGTACCGTTTTTTAATGGCCGTGTTGTCTGTGACGCCGGGTAGTTGGCTCTTGACCGGTACCGATCGGCTTCTGCAACGGCCAATGGATGAGTTGGCCGACTGCTTGATTGCCATAGGTGCGGACATTCAGAAAGTGGATAAGGGGTGGCAGATTCGTGGAAAACGGCTTGCCGCCAAGGAATTAACGATTGATTGTTCTCGCTCCAGTCAGTTTGCCAGCGCCTTGCTGATGATTGGCGATAAAATCAGTCTGGAAAATCTAAATGTAATTCCGGACAATCCACCGTCTGCTCCCTATATTGATATGACGATGAAAGTCTTGGAACAGCCTGATTTGGTGAAAACGGATTTTGCGGATTGGAGTGCGGCGGTGTATTGGTATGCACGCTTGCTCTTGGAAGGCAAAGGAACCTATTTGTTATCAGGGCTTTCTTTGGAAAGTTGCCAGCAGGACAAAGTGGTGGCGCAGTGGTTCGCCCCTTTGGGCATTAACAGCGTGCAATGGTCGGAAGGAGTGCTGATTTCCGCAGAAAACCCCGTGCGGCAAGTTTCGGTATGTTGGGATGCGAGTCGGCATTTGGATACGGTTCCGGTTCTGGCCTGTATGGCTTGTCTGCTGCCCGGCCGTTTCGTGTTTGAAGGCATTGATAATTTGATATACAAGGAATCCAATCGTCTGGCTGTGATTCAGGAGCAGTTGTCTGCCTTTGCTGATATCGACATCATAAATAATCAATTGATAATAATGAAAAAGAGTCTTTCTGAAATGTCAGAAAAACTCTTCTTTAATCCGTATAAGGACCATCGTTTCGTGATGGGATTTTCTTTGTTTTCTCTTCAGTATGATGTGGAGATTGCGGATGCGGACTGTGTGTCAAAATCATATCCCGACTTTCACCGTCAGTCCGTCGTAGGCGGGATGAACGTGGTCGGGTAATTTTTGGGAGAGCTCATCGTATTTGCCTACTCGGTGCGACATGTGGGTGAAAAAGGCTTGACGTGGTTGAAGCTTGTCGATGATGGCCAAGGCCTGGTCGATGTTGAAATGGGAATAGTGTTCCTTGTATCCCAACGCATTGATAACCAAGGTGTCCAATCCCATTAGTTTTTCCAATTCCTTAGGAGCGATAAAGCTTGCGTCTGTGATGTAGGCGAAGTTTTGGATGCGATAACCCAGGATGGGCATAGCCAAATGGAGAATATGGATGGGGATGATTTCGATGTCGCCAATGCGGAATTGCTCATCCTTGATGGTCTGTAGCCGCAGGTTGGGAACGCCGGGATACTTCTTTTCCGCAAAGGCGTAGTCAAAGTCTTTTTTGATGATGCCCAAAGTGCGTGGAAGTCCGTAAATGTCTATGGTTTTGTGGTTAAGGAAGTTGATAGGTCTGATGTCGTCAATTCCACCGACGTGGTCTTTGTGTTCGTGGGTGACCAAAATGGCATCTACGTCAGTGATTTTATTGGTCAACAATTGTTGTCGCAGGTCGGGACCGGCATCGATGAGCAGTTTGAGCTGATCCACTTCCACAAAGGCCGATGTTCTAAGTCTGTGGTCTTTGGGGTTGGAGGAAGTACAAACCTCGCAGTCGCATCCAACAACGGGCACGCCCTGCGAGGTTCCGGTTCCTAAAAAAGTGACTTTAATCACGATGATTTGTTATTTAAGTCCTCTGTTTTTCAATAATGGTTCGATAGAAGGTTCTTTGCCGCGGAAATTAACGTACAGCTTCATGGGATCAGCGGTGTTGCCTTTTTCCAATACATTTGTTCTGAAAGCCTTGGCGGTTTCTTGGTTGAAAAGACCGTTTTCTTTGAAGGCTTCAAAGGCATCGCTGTCCAAAACGGCAGCCCAGGTATAGCTGTAGTAGCCTGCACTGTATCCGCCTGAGAAAATGTGTTGGAAGTATGGGGCTCTGTATCGAGAAATGATTTCCGGAATCAAGCCGATTTTTGCCAAGGCCTGGTCTTCAAATTCAGGCAGTTGAATATTAACGTGAGTGGGAAGATTGTGCATATACATGTCCAACCAGGAAGCGGCAATCAATTCCGTGTTAATGAAGCCTTGTCCGTAGGTGCCTGCGGCTTCAATCTTCTTGATTAATTCTTCGGGAATAACCTCGCCGGTTTTGTAATGTTTGGCATACATACGCAGAACTTCGGGTTGGCTGGCCCAGTTTTCCATAATTTGTGATGGAAGTTCAACAAAGTCTCTGGAGACGTTGGTGCCGGAAAGTGAGCGGAATCTGCATTTTGAGAAAATGCTGTGTAAGCCGTGACCGAATTCGTGGAAGAAGGTTTCGGTTTCGTCGAAATTCAGCAGTGATGGCTTGTCGCCGGTGGGTTTGGTGAAATTGAAGACCAATGAAACGACAGGAATGACATTCTTTCCGTTTTCGTCAATGTATTGTTCGCGGAAGTTGGTCATCCAAGCGCCGCTGCGTTTGCTTTCACGTGGGAAGAAATCCATATACAGAATGGCGATGGTCTTGTTGTTTTCTTGCACTTCGTACGCCACCACTTCTGGATGATAAACGGGAAGGTTCTTGTTTTCCTTGAAAGTGATGCCGTATAATTTGTTGGCTACCGTGAATACGCCTTCTCTTACGTTGTCCAATGAAAGGTAAGGACGGATGATGTCATCGTTGAGATCGTATTTTTCCTTGCGTAATTGTTCGCTGTAATATCTCCAATCCCACGGTTCCAATTTGAAGTCGTTGCCTTCTTTTTGGATCATTTTCTGATATTCTGCGGCTTCTTCTTTGGCTTTGGCAATGGCCGGGTTCCAAACCTGCATCAGCAATTCAAATACCTTTTCAGGAGTTTTGGCCATGCAATCGTCCAAAGTGTAGGCGGCGTGAGTGTCAAAACCTAAGATTTGGGCACGTTCCAAGCGGAGATTCAAGATGGTGTCGATGATTTTGGTGTTGTCGGTTTCTCCAGAAGTGCAGCGGGTTGAGTAGGCTGTCCACAACTCGTGACGGAGTTCTCTGTCTTTGCAGTTCATCAAGAACGGTTCCATACTTGGCAAATGGATGGTAAACACGTATTTGCCTTTGGTCGCATCATCGGCATTGCCGGCTTCGAGTGCGGCGGCCAATTGGTCTTCAGGCATTCCTTCCAATTTGGCCACATCATCCACCACGAGTTTGTAGTCGTTGGTGGCTTTCAATACGTTGTTGCCAAATTTAAGGGTGAGAAGTGACAATTGTTCGTTGATGGCCTTGAAGCGGGCTTGCTGGTCAGCAGGAACGTTGGCACCGCCACGAACGAAGCTCTTGTAGGTTTCATTCAAAAGACGATATTCTTCAGGCGTGTATTTTCTCGTATCCTTTCTGTCATAAACATATTTAACTCTTTCGAATAATTTGGGATTCATGCTGATGTTGTCGCTGTGGGCAGACAATTTGGGATAAATCTCTTCAGCGATGGCTTCCATAGTGGGGTTGTTTAAGCATTCGGCTAAGTTGAAGAAGACGGCGGAAACCTTGTTCAGCAACTGCCCGCTGTTTTCCATAGCCAAGATTGTGTTTTCAAAAGTGGGGTCTTCGCTGTTGTTGATGATGGAGTCGATTTCGGCATTTTGCTGTCTCATTCCTTCTTCAAAGGCCGGAATGTAATCAGAAGTGTCGATTTTGTCAAATGGAGGAACGTTGAACGGCGTGTCCCATTCTTGCATGAAAGGGTTGTTGGCCAACTCGTCGTTTGCGTTTTTCTTTCCGCATCCGATGAGTAAAATGCTTGATAATACAAGTAATGTCATGGTTTTTTTCATGATGTTTTTGGGTTTTGGTTATTGTTCTTGTCTAATAATTTTTGTTGTAGGATAGGTTGTCGCCACCCTGTTTTTTGATGTTGCAAAATTACGTTTTTTTTCGTTGTTTGTGCCAACTTCAAAAGGTGGATGCGAAAAATTTCGGAATTATCCCATTTAGTCTTGTAAAGATATTCAGTTTTCTGCTTCGCTTCGGCGGAATCTCAATAAGATCAAGTGGAATAATTTCGTAATTTTATTCACCTGTGCCCTAAAAAGGCACACCATTGGCTGCATTACCAGAGGCATCGCCGAAGCTTTCTACGGCATCTCCAAAGACTTGTATGACAAAGGAATGGCAAGACGACAGACCAGCTTGTCACGTTATCAGGGAAAGATGTCCACGTGCAATGTGAGGTTGAAGTGACGGAAAGCTTGGAGGTCTTTTCTGATGTCCGTTTAGAAATTGCGCTTCAGCCATAATTTGAAAACGGGGTCGTTGAACGAAACCTTGTGAGCATCTACGTCGATAAGTTCCCTATTTTCCAAAGCCGTAATGATGCGTTTCACATTCGGAGCGGTTCCCAACTGGTATTCTTTCAATATTTTACTCTGAGTGAAGCCACTGGAAACATTGTTGGTAAGGGCTCGCAGGAAATTGAGCTGCATTTGCGTGAGTCCATCCACATTGTGATAAAACAGCGTGGAATTCTGATGAATCAGATCCTCTAAAGATTGCGCAAAAATTTCTTCATCCACTTCATCTTCTGTATTATACCATATCAGCCAGGAAAACTGCTGTACTGAAGAAGAATGATTTTCCACTGTCTCACAGATGCGGTTTGCGAATGCTTTCGAAATTCTTTTCCCGCTCTTTTCAAATTGTCCGCAAATGTATGGAATCCAGTATTTGGTTTCAATTTTGGGAAGCAGGATAAGGTCGCCGAATTTGTAAAAAGGCATACTTTGTCTTGAGAACAACCCCGTCAGGATGTGCTTTTTGCTGCCGTAAAGGCAATAGTTCACGTTCTTCTGCCTTTGCCAGTAGCTGCGCATTTCTTTTTGGAAAGCAAGACTGTCCTTGAAATCGAAAATCTGTTGGAACTCATCAATGCAAACCACAATGTCAATACCTTTTTCCTCTGCGATTTTTTGAGGAAGGTTCAGTATTTCTTTGGTACAATTGCCCTTGTCGGAAAAATCAAAGGAAAGGGAGAAATCGTTATAGGGATCCATTCCAATGCTGATTTTGGGCACAAGTGCCGTCAGCATTTTTTTCGTGTTTTCAACCCATTCTTCCCATTTGGAAGCGGTCTGCTTGATGATTTCCGTGGAAAATGTTTTAAGGAAATCCTCTTCAGACCGACATAAGAAGGCATCCATCAAAACCACTTTCAAAGTGTCGGATTTACGGTTGAGGTCTTGT
>JAKSMH010000005.1 GCA_024400715.1 Bacteroidales bacterium
GACGGTTAAATAATTTGGTTTTTACAATAACTTCTTATGAATAAATTACTTAATGCACGACTTTTTGTCGAGAAAAAAGCGGGTTTTCAGGTAGAAGCCCAAGATTTGCTGGACGACCTCAACCATAGTCTTGAACTTCATATTCAGAATTTACGTCTTATCAATGTTTATGATGTGTTCAACATTGATGAAAACTTGCTTGAAAAGTCTCAAAAATCCATCTTTTCTGAACCCGTTACCGATGAGGTTTACACTCAACTCAATTTAGAAGGAAAAAACTATTTCGCTATCGAATTTCTTCCCGGGCAATTTGACCAACGTGCCGATAGCGCTATGCAATGCTTGTCATTGATAGATCCTAAAACCACTGCCACTATTAGAAGTGGCAAAGTTATTATTTTGGACGGTCAATTATCCCAACAGGATTTAAGTAGAATTAAAAAGCATTGTATCAATGAAGTAGAAGCAAGGGAAAAGGATATGTCCATCTTAAGCTCTTCAGAAAACGTCACAGTCAGTGATGTCGTGGTTTTTGATACGTTCAACAATATGAATCACGAACAAATTGACGCATTCAGAAAAGAATTGTCTTTGGCGATGTCGTTGGAGGATATTCTTTGTATTCAAGATTATTTTAAGAATGAAGAAAAGAGAAATCCGACGGAAACGGAAATCAAGATGTTGGACACCTATTGGAGTGACCACTGCCGCCACACCACCTTTGAAACCCAGTTGGAAAACATCACGTTTACACCAAGTACATTTTCGGCTCAACTTCAAGAGGCCTTTGAGCAATACCAAGCTATCCGGCAAAATGTACACGGAGGCAAGAAACCTCTCACTTTAATGGATATGGCCACCATTTGCGGCAAAAATGAACGAAAACTTGGTAATTTGGACGATATGGAAGTATCTGAAGAAAACAATGCCTGTAGCGTTTTTGTTGATGTTGACGTGGATGACAAAATAGAAAAATGGTTGTTGATGTTTAAGAATGAAACGCACAACCATCCAACGGAAATTGAACCTTTTGGTGGGGCAGCCACCTGTGTTGGGGGGGCCATTCGCGATCCGTTAAGCGGAAGAAGTTATGTGTATCAAGCTATGCGCGTGACGGGGGCCGGCAATATCAACGAACCCATCAATCAAACGTTGGAAGGGAAATTGCCTCAACGCGTCATTTCCAAGAGTGCGGCGGCGGGATATTCTTCCTACGGAAACCAGATTGGCTTGGCAACCACCCACGTCCGTGAAATCTATCACGACGGGTACAAGGCCAAACGATTGGAAATCGGAGCCGTAGTGGGAGCTGTTCCAGCCGAATACGTACGCCGCGAACAACCACAGGCGGGAGATATCGTGATTATGTTCGGTGGAAGAACCGGGCGCGACGGTATCGGGGGAGCAACGGGCTCTTCTAAAGAACACACTGAAACTTCTTTGGAACTCTGCGCCGCCGAAGTGCAGAAAGGCAATGCCCCTGAAGAACGCAAAATCCAACATCTTTTCAGAAATCCAGAAGTAACAAAACTGATTAAAAAATCCAACGATTTTGGCGCCGGCGGCGTCAGTGTGGCCATCGGAGAACTGGCAGATGGATTGATGATTGACTTGGATGCCGTGAAAACCAAGTACAAAGGACTCAACGGCACCGAAATCGCCATCAGCGAATCACAAGAACGTATGAGTGTGGTGGTGGATCCCAAAGATGTGGACGCCTTTTTCGAGTTCTGTCGCAAAGAAAACATTGAAGCGACCATCATTGCGAAAGTAACTGATAACAATAGACTTACCATACGCTGGAAAGGGAAAAACATTGTTGACTTGTCCCGTGACTTTATCAATACCAACGGCTATCGACAAAAAACCAATGTGGTTGTAGGCAAAATAGAGGACATGTTCCCTATGAGAATTCCTGAAGCCGTTGAAAATCAAGCGATTTCGACAGAAAGTGTTTGCAAACATCTTTCATCTCCCAACGTGGCCTCGCAAAAGGGACTTATTGAAATGTTTGATGCCACCATCGGCGCTTCAACGGTATTGATGCCTTTTGGCGGTAAACATCAATTGACCGAAACGCAAGCCGGGGTACAGAAATTGCCTGTTCTACACGGAAAAACCAACACTGCCAGCATCTTGGCGTTTGGCTATAATCCTTATATCGCTTCCTTCTCTCCATTCCACGGCGCAATGTATGCCGTATTGGAATCAATGGCCAAAATCGTGGCCGTCGGCGGTGATTACAAAAAGATTAGATTTACCTTCCAAGAATATTTTGAAAAATTGGGCAAAGACTCCACCAAATGGGGAAAACCATTTGCCGCCTTATTAGGTTCCATCTATATGCAAAATGCTTTCCACCTGCCATCCATTGGCGGAAAGGACTCTATGAGCGGTACATTTAAAAACCTGAATGTTCCTCCCACCTTAGTTTCCTTTGGCATCGTTACGGAAAATGCCCATAAAGTCATTTCTCCTGAATTTAAGCAAAAAGGAAATCATATCTATTTGATTAATAATGTTATAGATGATAATCATAGACCGACAATCGAACGTGTGAAAAAGATTTTCGACTATGTTCATCAACAAATTCACAATGGAAAGATTATTTCTTGCTTCACCTTACAATTTGGCGGAATCATTGAAGCACTCTGTAAAATGAGCTTCGGAAATGATTTGGGATTCAATATCAATACCAAACAGCCACTATTTGATTATGGTTATGGCAGTTTTGTGGTGGAAACCACTGAAAAATTGGATTTCGAATATGCTATAGAATTGGGGCAGGTGGACGATAAATTCATCGTGAATGGAATAGAAATCGACAAAACCCAATGTTTGGCCGCCTGGAGAGGCACTTATAACAACATCTATCCGGAAGTTAAAATCAACAGCGAAACGATGCAAGAAGTCGCAAAAACGGCCTTTAAAGCCCATCGTGAGCTGCATCCACAGAAAACGGATATGGTAAAAGTCGTTTTGCCCGTTTTTCCTGGTACAAATTGCGATTATGACACGGCCAAGGCATTTAAGGAAACTGGGGCCGAACCCGAGATTTTTGTCTTCCGTAACTTGAATGAAAAAGAAATCAACAGCTCTATTGACGAACTGGCCCATTTGATTGACAATGCCCATATTTTGGCCTTGAGCGGTGGTTTTAGTTCCGGTGACGAACCCGACGGCAGCGGTAAATTTATCGCCAATGTTTTGAACAATGCCAAAATCAAGACGGCCATTGAAAAACTCCTTGAACGCGATGGTTTGATTTTAGGTATTTGCAATGGTTTCCAGGCCTTGGTTAAATCAGGTTTGTTACCATTTGGCAAAATTGGACAGGTCTCTGCCGAGTCTCCCACCCTTTATCGTAATGACATCAACCGGCATGTTTCACACATTACCAAAACCGTGATTGCTTCCAATAATTCACCTTGGTTAAGTTCATTTAAACCTGGTGAAATTCATCGTGTGGCCATTAGTCACGGGGAAGGTAAATTTGTGGTTTCTGAAAAGATGGCGCAAGAATTGTTCGCCAACGGTCAAGTCGCGTTCCAATATTGCGATTTCGAAGGAAATCCAAGTATGAACAAATACGATAATCCCAATGGTTCAAGTTATGCCATTGAAGGTATTGTTTCGGATTGCGGACGTATTTTGGGGAAAATGGGCCACAGCGAACGAAAGGGAGAAAACCTTTACAAAAACATCCCGGGCAACAAGTGTCAGGATATTTTCACCAATGCGGTCCAATATTTCAAGAAATAATTCTGAAATTCAACCTTATCACTACAAAAAAGCTGATTCATAACATATTATGAATCAGCTTTTTAATTCATCAAAAATCATTTATACTCCATCTACAATGGTCAAGATCACGGAGGATTTGCCTACGTGGGCACGATTCCGGTAATTGCTTAAACAAATGAACAATAAATTATCAGAAGGACGATACATCATAATATGATTAAAACCGTGCCACAAGCCCCCGTGATAAACCAACCTGCCGTGACACGGATCATCTTCTATATGCAGTCCATAACCATATAATTCTGACGGTCTTGCCCCATTATGCAATTTGTTTTGTGGAGACATCGCTTTAACAACCCATTCTTTGGGTATGACGGAATATTCATTGAAATAGGCGATTTTCCATTTCATCAACGCTTCGGGATAAGAATACAAACCTTTATCTCCCAATGTTCCATCTAAGGGTTCAAAAGCCACTTCTTCGCCAGAATTTAGATGTCCGCGAGGAAAGAAAATGCCTTTTTTCGAAGCTTTCTCGGTATAATAGAACGTATTTTTCATCCCAATGGGCATAAAAATACTATCTGCCATATATTTTTCAAATTTAATGCCCGAAACCTTTTCCACGATATTCGCCAATAACAAGTAATTGGTATTGGTATATTTGTAGTTGGCACCTGGCTTAAATAAGATTTTGGCCTTCGTGAAAAAAAACTTTTCAATAGCATAACTATTTGATACACAATCAGTATCAATCCAATATTCATCTGGAAATTTAAAATATTCCGGCAAGCCGGAAGTATGGCTTAACAGGTGATGAATGGTAATTCCATGATATGGACTTTCAGGATAAAATTTAGTCAAGTAATCTGTCAGCTGCAATTTACCTTGCGAAACCAACTTCAAAATCGCGGCGGCGGTAAATTGTTTTGACAAAGAAGCCAATTCGTAGGGAGTAGTATGTAGCAACTTATTTTCCGACTTATCGCGAGCCCGGTTCAACTGATCCAAGGTCATTCCCGTCAAATCTTTACCTTTTTTGTACAGACGGGCATAACCATAGGTTCTACGTACGACAACTTTATCGTTCAAAGCAATCAATATAGAACCGTTCAAATGCATATTGTCGGCCATTTCTTGCAATGCTTTAATTTTAAGGCCTGGATTTGCCTTGTTAAAAATGGCGTTTATTTCGGTCGTGGAGAGGTTTTTGAGTTCTTTCCCGACAGGATGTTCAACCCGTATCGTTTGAGCTCCAACCGGCACAAAAACGGCCAAAAACAGCAAGAATATGAATAAGCGACGCATATTACAAATTAAATTCTTTTTTCAACATTTCTACATAATCCAATTGTTCCCAGCCGAAGAAACGAACTTTTTTGAAAGTTTTATTCTCGCCAGCTACTTTTTTAGAGAAAGTGGTATTATCCTTATAGAAAACTTCCACCTCGGCTTCGTAGGTATCACGACCAAAATGTCCGTAAGAGGCCGTTGGCTTGAAAATAGGATTTTTCAACTGAAATCTTTCGACAATGTCGTATGGGCGCAAAGGAAAAATTTGGGCGATTTTTTGCGCTATTTCGCCATCTTTCATTTTAACTTTAGCTGTACCATAGGTATTAACATTAACACTTACGGGTTCGGCCTGACCAATAGCATAAGAGATTTGGACCAAAACCTTATCACACAATCTCGCCGCCACCATATTTTTTGCGATATGGCGTGCCGCATACGCAGCTGAGCGATCAACCTTTGAAGAATCCTTACCCGAAAAGGCACCGCCGCCGTGAGCTCCGTGTCCGCCATAGGTATCAACAATAATCTTTCTCCCTGTCAATCCTGTATCGCCGTGGGGTCCGCCGATGACAAACTTACCCGTTGGATTTACCAAAAGTTTATAATCATTTTTAAAGAGGGTTTTGACTTTTTTAGGACAGGTTTTGATTACCCTTGGAAGCAAGATTTTAATAATATCCTGCTTGATGATTTCCTGCATTTTCTTCTCATCTTTGTCAAAATCATCGTGTTGGGTTGAAATAACAATCGTGTCAATGCGCAGCGGCTTTCCATTGTCGGCATATTCCAAGGTAACCTGCGATTTGGCATCCGGACGGAGATACTTCATCTTTTTGCCTTCTTTACGAATATCGGCCAATTCCTGTAAAATTCTATGCGCCAACTCAATGGTAATAGGCATATAATTTTCCATTTCATTACAGGCATAGCCAAACATCATTCCTTGGTCACCGGCTCCCTGATTTTCTTTTTCCTCACGTTCTACACCCTGGTTAATGTCACCAGATTGCCCGTGAATGGCAGAAATAACCGCACACGATTTAGCATCAAATTGGTAATCACTTTTGTTATAACCAATTTTTTCGATTACATCTCTGGCCACGTCATCAATGGGAACGTAAGCGTTTGTTTTTACTTCACCTGCGCAAACTACTAAACCCGTAGTTACTAATGTTTCGCAAGCCACTTTTGATTCAGGGTCCTGAGCAAGGAATGAATCCAACAAAGCGTCTGAAATTTGATCACTCACCTTATCGGGGTGTCCTTCAGATACTGATTCAGATGTGAATAGATAGCTCATAATACAATTTGGTTTATGGGTTAAAATTATGTGAACGAAAAAAAGTGGAGATTTGATGTTTTAGCATTTTTTCTCGTGGTTGCAATCATGATAAATCTATCCACATTTTTTCAATGCAAAAGTACAAAAAAAAATTGAAAAATCGCCGGGAAAACTAAGACATAAAAAAATATTAAAAAAATTGTTGATTTTCAATAGGTTACGGAAAACATTGGATTTAAGACACAATAACATAAAATAAAATTCACAGCTCATTTTTTTAAAAAAAGCCCCTTAAATCTAATATTTGTTACAAACTATTGATTATCTATTGTTTACCGTAGGGTAATCATTAAAGCTGCAACATCGGAGGGACTTACTCCGCTTATTCTTGATGCCTGACCTAAGTTTTCTGGTTTCACACGAGAAAGTTTTTCGCGAGCTTCCAAGGACAAAGAAGGGAAGTTTTTATAGTCAAAATCTGGAGAAATTTTGATATTATCCAAATTGGATAATTTATCTGCCATCTCTTTTTCCTTTTCAATATAGTTGGCATATTTAATTAAGATTTCCGTATTTTCCTGTTCCGTAATAGAAATATTATTTTCGGCAATAAATTCATGGATATTGGAACAACAATTTTTTAATTTTGATAATTCAACTTGCGGGCGTAACAAAAGGTGAGCATATTTCGTTCTTTGATCGATGATTGAGGTTTCTATGGAAGATAGATAGTCATTTACTTCCACAGGTTTTGCATGATGAACGGACAAATATTCGGCAAAAGAAGCTTGTCGCTCGTATTTTTGACACATCGTTTTGTATCGTGAATCATCAATTAATCCTATTTGATGTCCAACAGGAGTCAAGCGTTCATCAGCATTATCTTGACGAAGCAAGATTCTATATTCAGCGCGCGAAGTAAACATACGATAAGGATCCTCTACTCCTTTTGTAACCAAATCATCAATAAGCACACCTATGTATGCTTGCGAGCGAGACAATACAAGCGGCTCTTGGTCGTGTAACGAAAGATGTGCATTGATACCAGCGATTAAACCCTGACAAGCTGCTTCCTCATAACCTGTAGTACCATTTACCTGACCAGCCAAATATAATCCGGATACTAATTTGGATTCCAAGGAAAATTTAAGTTGTGTGGGATCAAAATAGTCATATTCTATGGCATAACCAGGTCTGAACACTTTAGCATTTTCTAAACCTGGAATCAAATGCATGGCATCAATTTGCACTTTTTCAGGTAAAGAAGAAGAAAACCCGTTCAAATAATATTCATTGGTATAACGTCCTTCGGGTTCCAAAAAAAGTTGGTGTCTTTCACGTTCCGAAAACCGATTAATTTTATCTTCAATGGATGGACAATATCTTGGTCCCACACCTTGTATTCTACCCTGGAACATAGGGGAAAACTCGAAACCCTTCCTTAATACATCGTGAACGTGTTGATTAGTATAGGTAATCCAGCAACTCATTTGATTTTCTACTGTAGATGTATTGGTAAAGGAAAATTTGTCTGGATTTTCATCACCCTTTTGTTCTTCCATTTTGGAAAAATCCACGGTACGTTTATCAATTCTGACCGGTGTTCCTGTTTTGAGTTTTTTTACAGTGAAACCATAATCCTTTAATTTGTCAGAAAGAAACAGTGAATTGCTCTCCCCCATTCTTCCTCCCGCAAAATTCACCTCACCGATATGTATTCTGCCATTTAAGAAAGTACCATTGGTTAAGATTATTTTTCTTCCATAAATAATATTGCCCTGCTGCGTTTTTACACCTACAACTTGATTTTGTTCAAAGAGCACATCTACAACGGTATCTTGACGCAACTCCAAGTTAATTTGTTGGTCAAGGATTTGTTTCCAACATTGAGAAAAAAGATATTTATCGTTTTGCGTTCTTGGGCTCCACATGGCAGGTCCTTTAGAACGGTTAAGCATTCTAAATTGAATCGTAGATTGGTCGGCAACAATGCCGGAGAATCCACCAAGCGCATCAATTTCTTTTACAATTTGACCTTTGGCAATTCCACCCATAGCCGGGTTGCACGACATTTGGGCAACCAATCCAATATGCATTGTTATTAACAAAGTCCTGCTTCCAAGGCGACTGGCGGCAACCGCGGCCTCGCATCCCGCATGTCCCGCACCCACCACAATTACATCAAAAATATCTTCGTTTTTCATGTGAAACATTGTTGTAATATTCTGATTATTTGGAATTTAAATTTTTATAGTGTTGGATTGCCTCTGCTTCTTTTTGACGCATAAGCAGGGCTTCTTCTGGGGCTTTATCCTTATATCCGCATAAATGCAAAACCCCATGAACCACCACCCTTAGCATTTCATCAAAAAGCGGCAGATTCATATTAAGCGCATTTTCTCTGATTCTGTCCTCGCTTATATAAATTTCTCCCTGCACCAAATTTTCTTCCCCATAATCAAAAGTAATGATGTCCGTATAAGTATCGTGATTTAAAAACTTAAGATTGACCTCAAGTAATTGTTCGTCATTGCAAAAAAAGTATTTGATATCACCGGGCTCAAATTCTTCCTGTCTGATTATTTCTTTTAACCACTGCTTGAGTTTAAAATTAAGCTCAACTAACTCTCCCGGAAGATTGGTAAAACTAATCATTAATTATACTTTTTGACAAACTTATAAAAATACTTATTTTGCTTATTATCAATAATTTGCATTAAATACATGCCATTTTTCAAGAACGAAATGTCAAGATTCATTTCTTTTGATTGTACATCATCATAAGAGAACGACAATTGGCCCAACATATTATAAACCGAAATATTTGTAGGTATAAAATCAGCAACAAAAGTAATATTATTTGAAGCAGGATTAGGAAAAAGCTGAATAACGGGAGTGCGAGATATAGTATTGATGTTTGTGGGTATATTGACAAACCACTTGGCCAAAGAATCATATACTACCCTTTCTGCAGCAATTCTTATCTTATTGGACACATCAGACGAAAGCGTATAATCATTATTGATTAACAGGGGATTTTTATGAAATAAAATGGCATAAAAAGAACAGGCAGCAGCGTATGTTCCAGCTAAACTGGGATGACTTCCGTCTGAAGCATACAATTCAATTTCAGGATGGTTATCTCGCAAATAATGCCATAAAGCGCCAACAGGCGACACTTGGGAATCAAAATCACGGGCCATAGTCATATATCTCAAATAAAGTAAACTATCCATTCCTTCGTATGTGCAGAGCGGCGGAAATACGGGACAATTGTCACTATCTCCATTCTTTCTTCCCCAAGTCATATAAAAAACAACATTAGCGGAAGGATTGTATTGTCTAACCAACTCGCACAACTGTTTGGCATAAGGATAAGTTTGGCTCATAAATTGTGAATCGGGAAAGGAAGGTTCCTGACTTTGTCCCTGCAGTACCACATAATCCCAACCACCTTCCTTAATCATCGCATTGGTAGTCGCATTATTCAAATGATTTCTAAAAGTATATCCACCGGGTGTATTTGAATCATAAAACAAGGTGTCTCCCGTAGATTCGGCCAATGCGGCAATAACTTGGGGAAGATTATTTACCTGGGTATAGCTGTTGCCAATAAACAAAACTTTATAGCCATCGGCAAAGCATAGAGGTAAAACAAAAAATAACGCAAGAAAAAAAACAATAAATTTTCTCATAAAATTGTGCTTGTAAATGCCTGATTTTAAACTTATTCTAAGACTGTTTCACGTGGAAAGAAAATTACTCAATATTATAAAAGTAGCTGTTCACCTTTTCTTTGTAATAGTAATTCAAATTGACGGGAACGGTTTTGAGCATCTCCTGCTGTGATTCCTTGGATCTATCCAAGTTCCAGTCTTTCGGAGGATTATTGTTGAGTATATCTTTACCCTCCGTTGATTCGCGTTTTTTCTCCTCATCCTGTTTCCTATCCGCCTTTTCACTTTCCAACAAACGAGTTTCGATGTTTTTCTGTCTATTGATTGTTTGCTGATTTAGTATTCTATTTACCAATTCTTTCTCCGTCTTCTGCATATCCTCTATCAATTGATCCAAGGACTTATCCCCCACTCCGTTTTGAGATTTCAATTGGTCCTGATAATCCTGCATCATTTTTCGAATGGCTTCTTGTTGGGCCGCCATTTTTGCAAATTGTTCGCTCATCTGAGAAGTCCCAGATTTGCCCTGCTGTTGTTTTCCCTGTTCTAAAGCACGCTTCATCGCCTCCATTTGGCGATTCAACTGCTGCTGCATTTCTTTGGCTCGAGTCTTTTTACTCTTTCCCTTCCCGCCGGGATTATTACAGGAACCATTTCCCTGCTTCTTGCATTTTGATTTACATTCGCTTTGCTGTTTCTTCATTTCCTGCATTGACTCAGCCAACATCAAGGAAAGATTATTCATAGATGTCAATACAAACTGCTGATTTTGAGCCGCTTTAGACAATGAACGCATATCCAATAGGGATTGCGAAGATTCAATATAACTATTTATTTTAGAGACTTCTTTGGTAATGAAAGGTTTAACCGACATTTGTCGACGTGCCAAAGCTAATAAAGAATCTTCAATAAGTGACATATTTTCCCTTATTTGGTGTTGGCTTTGAAGAATATTGGAAACATTTGGGGAGCGCTTGCCCGACTTTTGTGTCTGCGTAAGTACCTCTTCTTGATCAAAGGAAACTTTAACCAAATTATCCAAAATTTGACGGAGAACAGCAATGTCTTCCGTTATTTCCTCCAACTCACTTTCGTTCATATCCTGTTCCAACTGATCGACCAATTCCTCCATTTTTTGCGCGGCTGATTTTTGATTGTCACTGGCCTTGGAACGATTGTTTTTCTGTAATTGCTGCTGGGCATTGTTCAAATTCTGCTCCAAACGCTGCTGTAACGAATCGGTATTGTGTAATTTATTGGGTTGCTCCAACCGCTTGTTTAAATCTTTGATTTCGTTCAAATCTTTCTTCAAATCATTGTATTTGTCCTGAATATCCTGCTGCTGCTTAATCAAATCGTCCCTGCCGATTTCCTTCTTATTAGTTTGCGTGGATAAATTCTTTTGCTCTTGAGACAATTCCCGTGTTTTCTGCAAAAAGTCATTCACCTTTTTCTCCAATTCCAACTCTTTGTACAACTGCAACTGTTGATCCAAAGACTGGTTAATGTCTTTGGCATCCATTTTCATCTTATCGATGGAATTCTGCATTTGGTCCTTATTCATATTCTCCATCATCTTCTGCATTTCCTGAAGCATTTGCTTCATTTCATCGGAAAGCATTTCATCCATACGCTTCTCAAGTTCCATCTGCTTTTTCAGAATATCCTCTGTATAATTTTTATATTGATCTTCAATCTTATTGTTGATACTCTGCTGCTTTTTTAATTCATTTAATTGATCTTTTAAGTCATTAAACTTTTTCATCAAATCTTCCATCTTTTTCTTATCCTGCCAAGATGGATTGTTGGTTTCTTTCAATTGACGGTTTAATTTCTCAATATCTTTGAGTATTTGAGAAGATTCTTTCATCAATTCATCCATTTCGCTTTTTGACTGCGTACTTGACCTTTCGAGATCTTTGTCGATTTCGTCCTGCGTTTTGACCTTATAGTCAAACTGTCCAGTCTTGGTCATCTTATGACCATTAACCCCGTCATTATCGTAAATTTCAAAATGATACGACAATGAATAGCCAGGATTCATTTGTAAGGTTGAAGCATCAAAAGAATAGTAAAAATCTTGAATTACAGCGTTTTTTTCTATTTGAACGGGTATTTTTACGTTGGATTGCAGTGATTGGCCTCTATCGTCAAATTTTGAATAAACAAAATACAAATTTGAAAAACCGTGATCGTCTTTTATATTACCTTTGAAATAATATCGATCCATAAAAAACGAATCAACCCTGCTTTCAACGTAAATTTCAGGATATAAATCTTTTATTACTGATATAGAATGATTTATAGTATCTTTAGAAGTATAAAACTTATTTTTATTGATGATGGAATAGTCAAATGAGGACTTGGCTGTTAAGGCCACCGCAAAATTATCATTTTCAGAAGTTAAATTGAACTCGTTGTCTTGGTAAAGAAACTGAATATTATCGGTATTTTTAGTATAAAATTGCCAAGTGATTTTGGTTCCCTCAGGAACAGAAACACTGCCCACATTATCCAAAACTTCATCATTTTTACACAGATAAGCCGGATATTTCAATTTCATTGAAAAACCAATCGTAACAGGTTTGGGTAATACATTCAATGAATAAGTTTGAGAAGTAACTTCATCTGTATATAATTGAAAATCAATGTTTTGTTGTAAGTTTGAAAACGTGTATGAAAATTCGGAATTACTCTCTTTATGGCACTTATAGTTCTTTTTATTATATAGAATGAACAATTCGTTTGGCAACTCGTCGCCTATGATTTTCATTCTTACCGTATAATCATCGTGTTGAAAACTTACCAACTTCTTGTTCAGCAACGCTATGGAATAGGGTGCCGGTTTTTCGTAGGTTTGGTTATAATTAACGATTCTCTTGGTAGGTTCAGTGATGACTTCGCTTTTAATGGAGAAGATAAGGATGAAAACGAGCACTGGAATGATGGCCCATTTTAAATACTTAGTGGTTTTTTCAAAATGAATGGCCTTAACGAAAGGAAATGGCTTAATCTTTTCCGTTTTTGTGTCGATGGCCTTCTTCAAAAGCTCATAACTTTGATAATCACCTGAATCCAACTGGTTCTGCAGCTGCAATAAATTGAGTAATTTATCATCAATTTCAGGAAAATATGAACCAACTATTTTGGCTATTTGTTCATTGGAAAGTTGTCTTCCAAGACCAAAGTATTTCAATAAAGGAATGATGACAAAGAAAATCAGGGTTACCACAAAAAAAGCAGCATACGAGAAAAATAATACTTTCCTTACAGTAGGTGTGAAATAGGAAAAATATTCCAATATGACATAAATCAAAAATGTCAAAATGCTTACAAACAAGAATATTAAAGCACCTCTATAAAGAATATTGAGCTGATATTTTCTACCAAACTCTTTAATTTTCTCTATTAGTTCAGTATTAGTTATCTGCATTGTCTTCTGCTTTCAATTTAGTCAAGTTATAAAAGTCATCTTGTTGACTCATATAATAGTTAAGTAGTTTCTTATTGTTCTTAAACAGACGCTTATTAAGAAAATAACGCCTTATTTTACCGTTATATTTATTGATTTTGACTCTTTTTGTATTTGCCTTTCCAAAATCTTGCCAAGATGAATTATGATCGTGACTGGTAATGGTTTCCATTTCTGAAACAAACAAATTGGTAAAAGGAATTAAAACCGGACAAACCTTATCACAATTGCCACACAAAGTAGTGGATTCTAAAAGGTCTGAATTTTTAGTGTTGGTGGCAAAAGCGTTATTTTTAAGCAAATCTATAGGAGCTTGCTTCTGGTTTAGCTGATAAACTGGACAAACCTGCTTACATTTTCCACATTTTATACAATATAATGATTCCCTTAATTTTTCATTTTTAAGGGTTTCTGTTATACCGTTATTATAAAGTAAAACAGTTACATCCACTTTTTGGGTAGAATAAGAATTAGATTGGTCAAATTGATTATTATTGGCAATAATCTTATTAAAAGGTTGAGAAATGATATCGATGGATTTTTGATTTCCCTGCAGCATTTCCTTATCATACAAAGAAAGAATGAGGCCTAAATCAGAACTTTTGACGATAAGGTTATTGATATCCAAAACGAATATCACATGATCAACCTTATTAAAGCAATTTTTTGATTTATGATTAAATAAGACGATGGAACCTGTATCCACCAAGCCAAAATTGGCATTGGCAATCAGATAATCTGCCGCGGCCGTATTGCTATCCAAATCATTAAAGGAAATTTCTTTTATAAGGTTGTTGGCATCATTATTCAACTCATCAGGAATATGGGAAAGGTCAAAACAAACCTTATTATAATAGGATTTATTAAAATTGGACTTTATAAAAGATACCAACTCTCCTTCATTCATTATCCATTTTACATCAATGCCATTGGATAACAATTTATTTTCGAAAGCCAATAAATGGTTACCCATGTTCTCAATGTAGGAATATCTTATAAAATTTGCTCTTTTTTGAATCAAATTATCCATTATCCAATACTAAAGATTAATTTTTTCTACTCTACGCTGATGTCTTCCACCTTCAAAAGCAGTGCTAAAAAAAGTTTCCACAACAGAAAAAGCATCTGCTTCGGCAATAAATCTGGCAGGAAGAACCAAGATATTGGCGTTATTGTGTTGGCGAGCCAAGGCTGCAATTTCCTTATTCCAACAAAGAGCAGCTCTAACATTGGCGTGTTTATTGGCTGTCATACCAATTCCGTTTCCGGTTCCGCAAATTAAAACTCCAAACTCATATTCTTCTTTGGAAACCTTATCTGCCAAAGGGTGAGCATAATCGGGATAATCCACACTTTCTGAAGAAAAAGTGCCGTTATTTACCCATTCAAATTCAGCATTGAACTTGTTGATAATTTTTTCTTTCAGTTCAAATCCCGCATGATCAGAAGCAATAATTACTTTCATATTTTATACTTTAATTCTATGATTGCAAAAATACAAATTAGTTGTGAGTTATTATCTCTAAAAAAAATTTTTTTTATTTGAACTTTTATCGTTATAAAATACTATTATTAAGTAAATTAACACAAAATTGTCAATAAAAGTACATAATTTGGTGAAATTATTCACTTTTTTGTTGATAAAATTTGAAATTTTAAAAAACAACATTGAAATTGACTCTTTTTGAACCGAAATTTTGAATTTTTAGCTATGTTTTTCAACTTTTTTGTCACAAATTTTGAAGTAAAGTTATCAACTAATAACATAATTATATTTTTTTTAAAGAAAATGAATTGATTTATGACACAATAATTTATCATTTTTTGAGTTGTTAAAAAGGTGTTGATAAAAACAAATAACTAAAAAAACAAAAAAATGGACAGAAAAAAACGAACTTTGTCAACACGATTATATCCTTTAAAAAAAATTCTCTTTTTAAAATTTAAATTGAAAAGATATAATCAAAAACGCTAAATTTGCAGCATGAAAAAATTAATTGCTTTATTGTTATTGTTTCTGTTAAGCTATGAAGCTTTTTCGCAGCAAATAGTTTTTCATGGTCGCGTGATAGACGGTATCAATTTTATGCCTATTGAAGGTGCAAATATATACAATTCTTCCACAAAAAAATTTGTTTTTAGTGATAATGACGGTTATTTTTCCATTAACTGTAAAAAAAATGACACTATTATTTTGTCACGGTCCATTTATAGACAAGTGATTGTGGTGATGGATGACAATTTAATTAATAAAAAGCAGGAAGACTTTTTTCTCTATTACAAAGCGGTACTGTTGAGAGAAGTCAGTGTCATTTCCCTAAATCCCACATACGAGGGTTTTAAGCGGGATTTGGCGAAAATAGAAATTCCGGAAATTTATAAAACTATCAGCGGCACGGAAATCAGCGAACAGGACAAGGCCAATGCAGAATACAATAAAGGGCCCAATGTGCTTAGAAATACGGCTATCGCCCACCCTATCAGTTTTTTATATGAGACTTTTAGCCGTAAATGCAAAATGAAACGGCTTTATAACGAAATGGTTCAGTATGAGGATCGCTTGGATGAAGTTCCCTTGAAATATAACAAGCAGATAGTGAAGGATATCACTAACCTCCCTGATGAGGAAATTTTGGATTTTATGATGTATTGTCACTTTAGTTATTATGATTTGGTTCGTTGGACTCCCATCCAGGTCATCAATGCCATTCAAGACAAATATATTAATTACGAATATCAAAAGATAAAGAAGAATTAATGCAAGAATTTTTAAAGAAAAACTTTTCCATTTACCATTTTGTGGGAATGATTCTATTTGCCGCCTTGGCTGTTTTTTATTGGTATAAATCTGGACAATTCAGTGACAATTTTTTGCAGAATAATTTGTTTTTGATGATAATTTGGGGAATATTGGTAGGCTATATTTTTGCCGATATGGTGAAAAATGCGGTGAATAGAAATAACGGCGCAGAATAAAAAGAAATTTTATTTGGCTTTTATATTCAAAAATTAGTTATCTTTGCAAGTCTTATTTGAAGTACATAAATGTATAATAATCTAAATTATAAAAAATGAAAAACATTGATTGGAAAAGCCTCGGTTTTGGTTATGTAAAAACCGATTACAACGTACGTTGCTATTTTAGAAACGGTGAATGGGGAAAATTGGAAGTCACTTCAGACGAAAATATTCCTATGCACATGGCTGCTTCTTGTTTGCATTATGGTCAGGAAGCATTTGAAGGTATGAAAGCTTTCAGAGGAAAAGACGGAAAGGTTCGTTTGTTCCGTTGGGAAGAAAACTGGAAAAGATTAAACAATTCTGCCGATACAATTATGATGGCCCAACTTCCCAAGCAATTATTTTTCGAAGCTTTGGAAACTGTCATTAAATTAAATGCCGATTTTATTCCTCCATACGGTACAGAAGGTTCTTTATATCTTCGTCCTTTATTGATTGGTACGGGCCCAACTGTTGGTGTAAAACCCGCCAACGAATATTTATTCCTTGTTTTTGTAACACCGGTAGGACCTTATTTCAAAGAAGGTTTCAAACCTACCAATATGCAGATTGCAAAGGATTATGACCGTGCTGCTCCACTTGGAACAGGTCACGTAAAAGTTGGTGGAAACTATGCGGCTTCTCTCCGTGCTGGTGAAAGAGCTCACCACGAAGGATTTAGCGCCTCAATTTTTGCTGATGCCAAAACCAAAACTTTCATCGACGAAGCTGGTCCAGCTAACTTCTTCGGTATTAAGGATGGAAAATATGTTACACCGGATTCTGGTTCAATTCTTCCTTCTATTACCAACAAGAGTTTAACTCAAATTGCCGAAGATCTTGGCTTGGTTGTTGAAAGACGTCATATTAAATTGGAAGAAATTGGTACATTTGAAGAAGCCGGTGCTTGTGGTACCGCAGCAGTCATTTCTCCTATCAATATGATCCAAGATCGTGAAACAGGAAAAGAATATGTTATTGCGAAAGATGGCAAACCAGGACCTTGGAGCACCAAGATGCGCGAGGTATTAATGGGAATCCAATACGGAGAAATTGAAGATAAACACAATTGGTGTACTATAATTGATTGTTAATCAGCGTATTAACAATAATTAACAAAAAAAGCAAAATTACAACATCCGAGTAATTATATTTGGAGTATTTTTGCGGCATTAAAAAAGACAACAAAAAACATTAACCAACAAATTAAAAAAGAAGAAAAATGAAAAAATTATTTGCTATCCTTGCAGTATCTGCATTCGTTTTCGCAGCATGTGGTCAAAAAGCTGAAACTGAAGAACCAGTTGTTGAAGAAGCTGTTGTTGAAGAAGCTGTTGTTGAAGAACCAGTTGTTGAAGAAGAAACTGCTGAAGTTCCTGCAGAAGAAACTGCTGAAGTTGTTGCTGAATAATTTTATTACAGAACAAGCACAAAAAAGGGTGACCAAACGGTCACCCTTTTTTTGTATTGCTTTTTTTCAAGGAAATTTTCTTTTGCTGCTTTCAATAATGTTATTCAAAAACTTCGCAATTATCACTTTCCGTCTTTCAAAGTCACAAAATTTATGAATGATTTTCCGCTACTTTTCTATCAAGAGAAAAGTAGCGGAAAGATAAAGGCGACATAACCACCCCGGCCTACGGCCACCCCTCCTTTTGTTGTGTATCTCAGACTAATTTACCTATTTTAATCCATTGGACTACACAACAAAGGAGGGGAATTATCATCATCTTTTCA
>JAKSMH010000050.1 GCA_024400715.1 Bacteroidales bacterium
CCATCATTTTGCACATTGCCGAACTCGGTCCCGTGAGTGCCGTTGACTTGTCTGAGCAACTTGGCATTCCACTTCGCACTGTGGCAAGGAAAATTAAATTGCTCAAAGAAAAAGCTGTTGTCGAATTTGTGGGAGCCAAGAAGAACGGGGGCTATGTGCTAAAAAAGCAGTGAAATGGCTGATAGCGTTTAAATTTTCGGCGCTTGGCGTTGATTTCAAAACTTTTGTGTAAGTTTGCACATTCATATTATTGACGACAATGCTTACCATTTCACAAATAAAAGACCTCTGCCAACCATTGGCCAGTCAATTAAATGCAGACAATCCTGAAATCGAATACCTGGCTTTTGACAGCCGCAATATCGCGGTTCCTTCAAAAACCCTCTTCTTTGCTATCACCACCTCAAAAAATGACGGTCATCATTACATTGGCGAACTGATTCAAAAGGGAGTGCGAAATTTCATTGTTACACGGACTATCGAGCAGTTTGCCCAATATCCCGAAGCTTCCTTTATTCAGGTGAAAGACGCGGTATGCGCATTGCAGGCCATTGTGGCTCATCACCGACAGCAATTTGCTTATCCCGTAGTGGGCATCACCGGCAGTAACGGCAAAACCATCGTCAAAGAATGGCTTAGCCAAATGCTCGTGCCAGAATATCACGTGGTGAAAAACCCCAACAGCTACAATTCGCAAATCGGCGTTCCTCTTTCAGTATGGCAAATGAATGAACGGCATAATCTGGCAATTTTTGAAGCCGGTATTTCAAAACCGGACGAAATGGAAAAGATTGCCGAAGTCATCAAACCAACTATCGGTATATTAACCAATATTGGAGCGGCGCATGATGGCTTTTTCCAAAATAAAGAGGAAAAGTTGATTGAAAAGGCCAAATTGTTCAATCATTGTCAGACCATTATCTACAATGCTGATAATCAAATGATTGATGATTTTTTCAAACAAAATAATCTCTTCCATAATCGTACAATCTCTTGGGGGAAAAAGGATGGGGCTGATTTTCACATAGACTTTATCAACCATACCGATTTCCATACGATGGTGTCGCTCAATCAGCAACTCATCGACATTCCTTTTAGCGATGCGGGTTCCGTTGAGAATGCCCTACATGCGTCAGTTTTGTTGCTGCACTTAGGCTTTTCCGCTTCACAAATCAATCAAAAACTGGCCCAGTTGTCTCCTGTTTCCATGCGTATGGAAATGAAGGAGGGTATTCAGAACTCGGTCATTATCAACGATACTTATAGTCTGGATATGAGTTCCTTGCGTATTGCCTTGGACTTTATGAACGCCCAAACGCAGCTCGTTAGGAAGACTGTCATCATTTCTGATTTTGAACAGGCGGGAGATTTCAATGAGGCGGATTATCAGTCTATCAATAATCTATTGATTCATAAGGGAATTACGAGACTGATTGCGGTTGGGAGAAACTTTTGCGAACATCGGTCCGCTTTTCACTTCGCAAAACAGAGCTTTTATCAAAATACTGCCGATTTATTAAGTAATTTGCATCAGGAACCGTTTCTGCAGGAGGTGATTTTGGTTAAGGGGGCGCGCAGTTACCAATTCGAGCAAGTGGTGGAAGCTCTGCAATATAAGACGCACCGGACGGTGTTGAATGTGAGTTTGCCGGCTCTCATCAATAACTTAAACTACTATCGTTCGTTGTTGCAGCCCAACACCAAAATGGTGGCTATGGTGAAAGCGCAATCTTACGGTTTGGGCGATGCCGAACTGATTAATGAATTAATATACCACAATATAGATTATCTGGCTGTGGCTTATACCGACGAAGGTGTTCGTTTGCGCAAGCGAAACATCAATCGTCCGATTATCGTGCTGGGTGCCGAAGCACATAGTTTCGAGGCCATGATCAATTATAACTTGGAACCTGAAATATTCAACTTCCATTATCTTCATAAATTGGCGGAATTGCTCAAGCTGCATCCCGAAATTCAGTCATTCAATATTCATATTAAATTGGATACTGGAATGCATCGTTTGGGTTTTGACGAACAGGATTTACCGTCATTGACCACACTGATTAAGCAGTATCCGAAATTGAAAATTCGTTCGATTTTCTCTCATCTGGCTGCCGCCGAAGATCCTGATGAAGACGAGTTTACCCGTTCTCAAATTGCAAAATTTGAGAAAATGAGCCGTTATTTGATTGATCATTTTGATTATCCAATCTTACGGCACATTCTCAATTCCGCCGGTATTTCCCGTTTCCCCGAAGCACAATACGATATGGTCCGTTTAGGGATAGGCCTCTATGGATTTTCATCAGTACCACAAGATAAAAAACACTTGCAAAACACGGTTACGCTGAAAACGGTTGTTACGCAAGTCAAGAAAATACCCGCAAACGAAACCATTGGTTATAATCGTGCATATAAAACCTTCCAAGAGAGTCAAATTGCCATTATCCCCATTGGTTATGCTGATGGTTTTCCCCGCGAATTGGGAAATGGAATCGGTAAAGTATTTATCGCCGGCCATTTGGCACCTATCGTAGGCAAGATCTGCATGGATATGTGTATGGTTGACATCACGGGACTTTCTGTACAGGAAGGCGATGAAGTAACCATTTACGGGGATATCAATCCCATAGATAAGGTTGCGGCTTCCATTCACCGAATACCGTACGAACTGCTGACATCCATTTCCAAGCGGGTACAGCGAATCTATATCAAGGACTAACTACAAATAGAATTTCAAATTACGGGCTTTGGCTTCCTGTTTGAGACGCTTCAAGGCCCTTTCCTTTAATTGGCGTACACGTTCCCGGGACAAGCCCACCGTATCACCGATTTCATCTAAGGTATATTCGTGATTAACCCCTATTCCAAAAAACAACCTGATAATCTCGCTTTCTTTGTCATTCAACGCTTTTTTCAATATCTCGTCAATTTCAGAAGAAAGGGACTCGCTAATCAGTTTGTCATCCGTATCTTTTTCATTATTATATATAAATGTATCTGAAAACTTCGTGTCGTCATCGGGAGACACGGGCGAATCCATTGACTGCGGATGATTATTGATTTTCAGGATTTCATTGACTTTATCCAGTGGCAGATCCATAGCTTCAGCTACTTCCTCATTGGTTGGGGCACGTTGAAAGATTTGTTCCAAACGAGCCATTTCCTTTTTCATTTTATTAATCGTACCCACTTGATTCAACGGCAATCGAACAATACGCGACTGGTCGGCAATGGCTTGGCAGATGGCTTGGCGAATCCACCATACCGCGTATGAAATAAACTTGAAACCACGGGTTTCGTCAAAACGCTTGGCAGCCTTAATCAAGCCGATATTTCCTTCATTAATCAAATCGGGCAAAGTGATACCCTGATTTTGATACTGTTTGGCCACAGAAACCACGAAACGCAAGTTGGCCTTCGTCAACTTATCCAATGCCTCTTGGTCACCCATTCTAATACGTCGAGCCAATTCCACCTCTTCTTCGGCAGTAATCATTTGTTCTTTACCAATATCTGCCAAAAAACGATCCAACGATGCCGTTTCTCTATTGGTAATGGATTTTGAAATCTTTAATTGTCTCATATAGAGTAGTTTAATTATTCACAATTAAGATAATTGGATGGTATAGGTATATTTGTAATAACCATTATCATAGACTCCTTCTATGGAAATAAACTTATCCTTGTTATTCAGCAAGAACCTATTTAAATCTTCTTTATTTGAAATAATACGATTATTAATAATGGTTATGACAAAACCTTTTTTCACACCAGCTTGTTTCAGCAATCCTTCCCCCACATCGGTCACTTTCACACCGCCGGTGATACGATAATAATTCAAATCGCGCTTACTAAGGTCGCTATATGTTCCGCCCAGTATGTTTTCCGCATTAATGGAAGACGGTGAAATGACGTCGGTATTTCCGTTTCTATTGAGCAACTGAATAGATTTTACTTCTTCTTTTCCAAAATGAAGAATAGTCAGTTTGACTGTTTCACCAGGCGAACTCTGCATTAATATCTCACGTAATTCGGAAGAAGAATTAACTTTAACGTCATTGACGGATAAAATAATATCCTCTTCTGATAGACCATTCTTTTGAGCGGCTCCATCCTCATTAATTTGAGCTACCAGCACTCCGTTCATATTCGGCAAATTCATTTCCGCTGCCTTTTGAGGAGTAATATCCATGATTGCCACTCCGATATAAGCCCGCTGCACCATACCGTATTTCTGCAAATCGTGAGCCACTTTCCGAGCCACGTTGGAAGGTATGGCAAAAGAATAACCCGTAAAATAACCGTTACCTGAAGCAATAGCCGAATTAATCCCTATTAATTCTCCCCGTGCATTCACCAATGCGCCACCACTGTTGCCCTGATTCACCGCAGCGTCGGTCTGAATAAATGACTCGATATTGGCGTTATCGTCCAAAATACTCAGGTTACGGGCCTTGGCACTCACAATACCTGCAGTCACGGTAGAAGTAAGATTGAATGGGTTTCCCACTGCCAACACCCATTCTCCGATACGAACCTCATCAGAATTTCCGAATATCAGATACGGAAAGTTGTCACCTTCTATCTTTACAAGTGCCAAATCGGCTTCGGTATCAGTTCCAACAATTGTTGCCTGATATTCTCGTTTGTCATTTAATGTGACGGTTATTTTTTCGGCATCCTCCACCACGTGGTTATTGGTGATGATGTAGCCATCGCCCGAAATAATCACTCCTGATCCTGCTGCCACCACAGGATACTCGCTGGGACGGTCAAGACCAAAAAAATGTTCCCAAAAGGAACCACTGAAGTAGCTGTCGAATGCGGAATTTTTCTGAATAAACTCCGTTTTTATGTGAACTACTGCCTGTACGGAATGCTCTGCCGCCGCCGTTAAATCCACATATTGGAAATTTTTGGAAGAATTTGAAACAATTTTACCATTGTCGTTTTGAGCAAAAATACACCCTATAGAAAATAGTAAAATACTGATTAATAATACTTTCTGACGTTTTCTCATGGTTTTATTTTCCTATAATAATTAACATAGTATAAATAATAGACTAATGTAAAACGCAATAGTTTAATAAAAAGTATAAATATTTTGGCGATGGTATTATTTTTTTTTATATTTTTGCAACTCCAAAAAATTATTAACCAAAAAAATCAATCACAATGTACGCAATCGTAGAAATAGCAGGGCAACAATTTAAGATTGAACAAGGCCGCAAGGTTTATGTTCACCGCCTCAAAGCTGAAGAAGGTTCGCAAGTAAAGTTCGACCGCGTTATGCTTGTTGATAATGACGGTACCGTAAAAGTTGGTACTCCCACCGTTGCTGGTGCAGAAGTAACCGCTACCGTTGTTAACCACATTAAAGGCGACAAAGTTCTTGTTTTCAAGAAGAAAAGAAGAAAAGGTTATCAAAAAATGAATGGTCATCGTCAATATTTGACCACTTTGAAGATTGATTCTATCAACTTCTAATTTAGTATTAACGAATAAAAATTATTAGATATGGCTCATAAAAAAGGTGTCGGTAGTTCTCAGAACGGTCGTGAATCCCACAGCAAGCGCTTAGGCGTTAAGATTTTTGGCGGTCAGGTTGCCAAAGCCGGTAACATCATTATTCGTCAAAGAGGTACAGTTCACAATCCTGGTTTGAATGTTGGTATGGGTAAAGATCATACCTTATTCGCATTGATTGACGGAACAGTTATTTTCAAAAAAGGAAGAAAAGGAAGATCTTATGTTTCTGTACAACCTGTTGCGGAAGCATAATTTTTTGTTCATAATGTTTGATTGGATGGCCCGGCTCCCCGCTGGGCCGTTTTTTTATTCTTTTTTTACCACATAAAACACAAAATCATTCGTAAGTTTGCGATCCAATTTTTTGACAACTAAATAATATATTGCCGTTAGTACCAATGCCACGATCACACTCAGCCAATCAATGCGAGTGAATGCATAACAACCAAACAAGCCCAGTAGCAAAACCGCACACGGCAAGCCATAGCCCAACAGTACTGCCTTTCGGGCTAGATTCTGTTTCATTCGCAAATTAACCGATTCTCCAATTTGGAAAACTTCTCCAGAAATATTTTGAGCTTCTATGAGTTCATTTTTCTTTTCAGTAATATTGCATAAGCTTTTTGCCGCACAGCCACCACAGGCCGAACTCACCACGATTTCCACCCAGATATGATTTTCCTGTATTTTTCGAACAATACCTTCTTTACAAACCTGATCATCCATCATTCATTTTTTTTTGCAAATATACACGATTTAATTTTTTTTAACTTGATATATTTTAAATAAACGAATTTATTTTGTATTTTTGCCGCACTTTTTAACATCAATTATTAATCAATCAAAAAAAAAACAATTATGAAAAAAGTATTATGTATTTTAGCAGCTATTGCTATGGTAGCAATTTGTTCAACTTCTTGCAACAAGAAATGTGCTTGTACTGTAAGCCAAGCTGGGATTTCTACCAATTTTAACTACGATCTTAACCAAGTTAAGCAAACGTGGGGAAGCTATGTCAGCGACGTGAAGAAATGTAGCGATATGAATTACGAAGAAAAACTCACCAACTTTTCTATCAAGTGTAAATAGTTTATTTTCTGCTGAAATAACAAAAAAGCGGTAATATATCCTTTACCGCTTTTTTTGTGCTATTTTCTAATCCGAGTATAGATAATCGGAACTATAATAAGTTCCATTTTTTAGACCATTTTTGTTTCAAGTTCAGGTGATTGGTTT
This sequence comes from Bacteroidales bacterium, assembly GCA_024400715.1. Next base: position 6,769 of record JAKSMH010000050.1, read on the forward strand.
CTGCTGGTCGAATCTATACCTGGTCAATTTCCTCTCTTAAATTATCCATCACAAATTGGGTTCTTTCATTGGTATTTTTTCCCATGAAATAATCCAAAAGACTGTGAATGTTTACGTCTTTGGACAGCACGACGGCAACGTTTTCTTTTTCCGCCGTGAACCGTTCGGCCCCGCAATGAATATCAAAAGCGGGATTCAGCGTTAAGGTAATGACGTTCATTTTCGTCCCCCACCCCTCATACGATTTTCGGTGCGTTCGCCAGAAGATAGGCTTCGGCTTCGTCGTCCGTCTG
>JAKSMH010000051.1 GCA_024400715.1 Bacteroidales bacterium
ACGTGGCCGGCTACCTGGTCAAGTGATTGAAGATTTCCGTTGTCCTGAGCATAAAGGATTTGATATTGTCCAACTTCTCCAGTCAAATGTTGATAAGGAAGCCATTGTAAGTGAATGAGTTTTCGACATACATCCACACTTGAACAATTGAGAATCATATTGTTTTGGGGAAACTGCGTCATTGTTCCGGCAATGGTCAGTCCGCTGTTGAAGCAACTGTCGATAGCCGCGATACGGTAATAGTGACTGGAACCCGCATCGTGGATGGTGCTAACCCAGTGGTTGCCCAAAACGGTGTCAACGGCTGGCCACGGACCGCCGGAGCTGGTGGCGTGATAGATAATGCAGCCAATGGCGTCGGAGGAGTTTTGGGTCCAGCCCAACTCGATTCTTTGGGAAGCATAGTTGACGCTAACACTGTCTAATGTTGGAGTGGCGGGTTCGGTTCCGTCGGAGAAAGTGCCGCTTTTTACTCTCGTCCTGAATTGGCAGGCGGGATTAATGTCTTGGGCATAGTTGAAAATGCTAACGTAATAGGAATAGTCTTCTTGGCAAACCTGAATGGTGTCGCAATAGGTGGTTGAGGTTTGCGGAACTTGTGCAATACGGATGGGCTCAGGGTCGCGAGTACCTTGACGCCAAATGGAAAAGGATCCGTGATGCGATTGCCCTGAGAGAGCCCGACCGCCAAATAGAGAAGGTTTGATAGGCACAGGTGGCGGGAAATGGCTCTGGCAGCTCCCATTGGAGTAGGGCACGGCTGTTTTGGGTAGGATTGCTTCCCGTGGGCGTGAGACGCAAAACCATACACCGCATTGTGTCGGAAAACGCATTGCCTTCGGTAGCGTGGTCGGCGTCTGGCGTGACATTCAAATAACAGTACATATTGTCAACGTCGGGTCCGGCAGTGCTGCCAAAGACGTCGTTAAAGTTAAATTGCGTCGAACACACGGTGTCGTCGGCATTGACCGTCTGTGCTAAAATGTAAGGTCCTGCCTCACTGGTGCTTACCCATACCTGAATGGTGGAAATTCCCGCATACAAATTAGGATGATTCCAATATACTTGACAGTCTGTCGCATTATGATTCATATTGATACATTGGAGCGTGGGCGGTATGATGGCCCGGGTCGTCCCCATCAATATCATCATTAGTAGCGATAGAATATATCTTTTCATCTTTTCTTTTTGATATAAGATTAATTAATCTGACCTGATATTATCGTGAAAAATTGATCGCGTTGGAGCATTTGCTGCGCCAATGTCAGGCCTTTTTCGGCGTTAAATTCCTTGATGGCTTGTAGTTGTAGTTTGAATTCGGTATCGCCTAAACCGAAATCGTCCCAGGTGGAATATTGTGTCATCCAGGAAACGGTGTTATCTACCTTCCGAAGCAGTTGTCCCGCCAAATAGCTCTTGACGATGGATAGTTCTTCTTCGGGAACGGGTTCTTGGGTCAAAAGCCCCATTTCCTTATAGCATTCTTCAAGGGCTTGTCGTGTCACGTTGACATTTACTTCACTTTCGATGTAAAAGAGAGACGATTTTTCGTAATATAGTGAACCACAGCTTATTCCGTAAGTGTAGCCATTGGTTTCTCGTAAGTTACTCATCAGTCGTGAACCAAAATATCCGCCCAAAATAGTGGCTAATATACCAAAATCCCTACGTCGTTCGTCATTATAGGCCACAGATTTTTGACAGATATAAAATGAAGACTGCATACAGTCAGGATGAATATCAATAATCGGTTCTTGCTGATAATGAGGCGTATAGCTTGAAACATCTAAAAAGTTGGCTTGCCCGTGGGGAATATTTTCGCAAAGTTGTCGCAGACAATCGACAATTTCTGCCGAAAGGTTTCCTGCCGCAAAAGCTCGAATGTTTTCGGCACAGAAACTTTGTTGGTAATATTGCTGCAAGTCTGCGGTGGTGATGGCACGCAAATCGCTTTCTTCCAGTATTTTTCCGACCAGGCAGTTGTTGCCGAAAAGTTGGTGCAGCATCAGCTGAGAAGCACAATAACCGACCTTTTCCTTGTTAACGGCTAAATCTTTGATTTTTCGGTCTTGCAGCAGTTGCAGATAGGTTTCCTTAAAATGTGGATGTAACAGAAAATCAAAAATATACGGTAAGGCAATAAGGCAGTTGTTCTTCGGAATGACGATGGATATGGTGACGTATTCAATGGAAATGCTAACGGAATAGTTGACCCCGTAATAATCCAAAAATTCGTCCACTTCGTAGATGTCGTGTTGGGGTGCGCTTTCTTTCAGCAAGAGATAACAAAAGGCAGCCACGTTTTTCTTAGGTTCGTAGCAACTTCCCGCTTTTATTTTAAGCTGAAAGTGAATCAAATCCAAGTCGTTGTTGTCAAATTGTTTGACGGTAATGCCGTTTTGAAGAGGTATAGAATGAGGAAGAACCAATTCGAAATCGGTGTAGTCTTTTATTTTCGGTGACTTGGTTCTATCAAGAATGTTCATAACATTTTCATCATATACATTATGCAAAAATACATATAATAGTTGAGAAAAATTTGCTTTTAACGAATTAATAATAACTGTCCTTTGTCAATATGTTCTTGTCCGTTGGAGTCTTCGTATTTGATGAAATAGATGTAGCTTCCGCCGTCCATCATAGCTCCTTGGTACGCACCGTTCCAGCCGTAATTCAGGTCGCGGCTGGTGAAGAGTTTCTGTCCATTTCTTGCATAAATGTCCAATTGGTAGGATTGTAATTCAATGTTCGTGACAGGGACGAAAACGTCATTGAGGCCGTCACCGTTGGGGGTAAAGGCATTGGGAATGGAAAATGGTGAAGCTGTTGGCTTGGAAGGCGGGGTGACCGCATTGGCACGGATTGCCGTTTCGGCATTTTGGTGAGACACTGACTTTTCGACAGCTTTGCTGTCTGCATTTTCTTTGGTCGTCTTGGTCGTTGATGAAGTGGTGGTTTCTGTTTTGACAGGTACGGTGGGATTAACCGTTGCCGTTTCGGTATGTGGTGCGGCCGCTTCTTCAAGGTGAATTTCTTGTGTGGGCAAGGTCTCCGTAGAAATAGCTTCGGCTAAGGTTTCTTTTGCTTCATTAACTTCCACGTTTTCCGTTTTTGGCTCTTCAGTGATGTTTTGGGCAGGACCTTTATCGGAAACAATCATAGTATTTTCCGTTTTTCCTTGCTCTTCAATTGCTTCATCTATTACTTCAATATTTTTATTTATTCTATTGTTAATGAGTATTATAGATGTTGAAATAGCAAGTACTCCAAGAACCGTGTAGATGATGATGTTCCGGACAGACTGCCGACGCAGATGCTGGGTCCATTGTTCATTGTTTTGAATTTTGGACCAAAGATCTGTCTCTGGTTTAGCTTCAAAGTTGGAGAGCTTTTCCTTGAAAATGTCGTCTATTTTCTTATTCATAGTTTTCGATTTTTTCTTTTAGTGCTTTTTTTGCCTTGAAATATTGCGATCTGACGTTGGCGTGAGAGCAACCCAGCATTTTGGCGATTTCTTCTTGTTTATAGCCGTCGATGGCGCAGAGGTTGAAGACAGTTCGGTAGCCATCGGGCAATTCTTGGATGAACTTGAGCAGTTTCGCTTCTGGAATAGTTTCGTAGTTTTCGCAGTAAACGTCAGCAATGTCGGTTGTCAAGTCGTCAAGCGGAACAATGTGTGGGTTGTTGTTTTTCAATTTGAGAAAGTCCAAAGCCGCATTGGTTGTGATGGATTTTATCCAGGAAGTGATGGCGTTTCCATCGTGTAATTGTTTGATGTTGATGAAGATTTTGACAAAAGCGTCTTGGGCAATATCCTCGGCGTCGGTGGTGTTTTGCGTGTAGCGCAAGGCAATACCGAAAACCAGACCGCAGTATTTGTCATACAGCTGTCGTTGGCTTTCTGGTTTGTCGGCTTGACAACCTGCCACGATTTCCTTGTTTTTGACTGTCCGTTTCATCGCTTTGTTTTTATATAGACGATATTTTTTGAAAAATGTTGCTTTGTCGTGAGTTTTTTTTCTTGATTTTGATGAGTCGAATTTTTTAATCTGCAAATATAACAAATTAACGAATGATAAATCGTTTTATTATCAAGTGAACTGCGTAGCAAAGTAGGGACGCAATTTATTGCGTCCGCCATTCAAGATAGGCGTGCGACAGAATGTGGTGCGCCACATCTTTCCATTTTTGTTTAATAAATTCGTATCTTTGCCATCTCAAATTGATGCAATGAAGATACCGCTTTCTTATTATCGGCAGCCCGATGTCGTGGCTTTGGCCCGCGACCTGATTGGCAAGTATTTGTTTACGATGGTTGATGGCCAGTTGGCGGGTGGCATTATCACGGAAACCGAGGCGTACAAAGGGGTAGGTGACCGTGCCTGCCATAGTTTTGGCGGTCGCCGTACCCGCCGCAACGAGATGATGTATCACGTCGGCGGCGTGGCGTATGTCTATCTCTGTTACGGGATGCACAGTTTGTTTAATATTGTGACGAATCTGGAAGATGAGCCGGAAGCCGTGCTGATTCGGGCTATTTATCCTACTCACGGAGAAGAATTGATGCTGAAACGCTTGGCTAAAAGTAAAATGTCGGCGGCTTTGACCAACGGTCCCGGAAAATTGACCAAGGCCTTGGGCATTGCGATGCGGATGAATGGAACACCATTGGATTCGGAAGAAATCTGGTTGGAAGATAGGGACTTACAAATCCCAGACAATAGGGTGGATGTCACTCCTCGGATTGGCGTGGATTATGCTGGCCCCGATGCGTCTTTGCCATACAGGTTCGTCACCACGTATTGCCCGATAGGGCAGGAATAGCATTTCCTTTTCTTGCAAAATGAGGAATATATTTCCAATAACGCTTGACTAGTCATTGCGGAGTTGATGGGGAAAGGATATTGCCCAAACTGCCGGGTGATGTTGTTGTCTTCCGCTGCGGTTTCTTCCAAAAGAGTCAGCCCATCGCTTTTCATCTTGTCGTTGCCGGTGAAAGTGCCGTAGGCAAACAGCAATGGTGCCAATGTGTTGATAATCAGTAAATCTAATGCGCTTTTCCCTATGTGGCAATGGTGTCTCTTGGTGGGTTTCCCGAATTGGAAATGTGTTTCCCAATATTCGTTAGGGTTAATGGTGCTGAACTTGGACAGGATGGTGTTTGCCGATGACTTGATGACCAATTCCTCGAAAATGTTTGGAAAGCAAAACAACAATTCGCTGAATTGAGCCAAGCGAATGCAGGGAAAGTTGGTGGGGCGCAGTCGCAGGAGATTCCAGATTTTCTGTTCCATCGGAATAAGTCGATATTTGTATCTGAGATAGTCATATTCGTTTTTCAATAGTAAAAAATAATCATCTCGGATGGGATTGTCGTCGTTTAACATACCGGCCTGGCCAAAAACGAGTGCATAAACCTGAAGTTGGCTTTCCGAATGGCGCTGAATGATTTTATAGGGTAGGTTTTGTGCCAATAGTTCAAAGGCCGTGCCATTGACGTTAAATCCGAAATTGACGGCTAAGGTGCGATAGGTCAGTTCTTCCCAATCGTCGGCACATTGATTGAGTAACCTTAGCAGTTGCTGCTGCCGGCGCAAAAGCCGTTCGACGGCGTAGGAGGATAAAATCGAGGTGAGTGTCAAGGGGGGAATGTCCGCAATGCTTGGTCCGCAGGCCACCGTCTGGGTGGACAAGGTGAGTTTCCGGTATTCTTCCAGCATCTTTTCGGGAAGATAATTCTTCAGTTCCAAGGTTGGAATGACTTCCTGATCCTTCCGGATTACCTCCATATCGGCATTGTAAACAACGTGTAAAATGACGGATAAATACTTCTCATCCTTCTGATGATGATGCCTGTACCAGTCCGAGCCGTTGACGTGTATTTCCACGTCGCCAGCCCAGATGATGTCGTCGAGACGGATGACGGCCTGCTTAAAGTCGGGACCCGCATCTTGATGCGCCAGTCCCGGACTGATAATATGTATTTCCTGTCCGTTGGTGGTTTTGAGTTGGTTGTGCCGAAATAGTTTGTTCTTCCATAAATACTGTAGTAGTTCTTCTTTCATAGTCGAGAATTTGAAGTGGTTTCGGAGACAAAATTAAGTCGTCTGTCTTTAAAAATCAAGTGTAATAAATTGTAATTTTCTGAATATCAAATTGTTGTAATTTTGTATTCTTTGTAATGAAAAGTGTCGGAAATGGAAAAATTTTGTTTACATTTCAAAAAATGTCAATTTTTGAACCTTGATTACTTTTTCGGAGAAAAGGGATAACAAAACGAAAAAAGTTGTATATTTGCGAATTGATATTATCATTACAATAATTATAAAAAAACATAGCAACCATGTCAGAAAAAGTATTGTCAAAAGTTAAAGCCGGTGTCGCTGTCGGCAAAGATCTTCAGGAAATTTTCAGAATCGCGAAGGCGGAAAAGTTTGCCTTGCCGGCCGTAAACGTGGTGGGTACCAATTCCATCGATGCCGTTTTGGAAGCGGCCAAGGTGGTCAATTCCCCGGTTATGATTCAGTTTTCCAATGGCGGCTCTCACTTTTATGCGGGCAAGTCATTGAGCAATGAAGGTGAAAAAGTAGCTGTTGAAGGTGCCATTTCGGGAGCTTTGCACATTCACCAAGTCGCTGAATTATATGGCATTCCGGTGATTATCCATACCGATCACGCCGCTAAGAAACTGCTTCCTTGGATTGACGGTTTGTTGGATGCCGGTGAAAAGTTTTACAAAACCAACGGCAAGCCCCTGTTCAGTTCGCACATGCTCGACCTTTCGGTTGAACCTTTGAAGGAGAACATTGAAATCTGCAAAAGATACCTGGAACGTATGTCAAAGATTGATATGACGTTGGAAGTGGAATTGGGTATTACCGGTGGTGAAGAAGACGGTGTTGACAATTCGGGTGTTGACAGTGCTCGTCTTTATACACAACCAGAAGATGTGGCTTACGCTTACGAAGAACTGATGAAGGTCAGTCCAAAC
>JAKSMH010000052.1 GCA_024400715.1 Bacteroidales bacterium
CGTCTTTATGATTTTCTACAGGCTCCTTGCCAGCGTGCTGAGTTTTGTGGTAATGCGTTTAGTGGTGCGAAAACGGCTGCGAGAGGATCGTCTGGATAGGCACAAGTGGTTTCCCGCCACGGTGGCATTTGGCGTGGCGGTTTTTGCGATTTCCATTATGATAGCTAAGATTTTCGTGAAGCAGAATTTTATCGTTATGGCTATCGATATTATGATCATTTTCGCATGGCTTATGGAAGTCATCCTGCTTTCCTTGCTGATTCGCTTGAATGGAACGCAAATCCGTCCCGGAATCAAGGTGTATGTGCCTTTCTTGACCATGTCGTTTCTGGTGATTGCGTTCCGTATCATTTTGATTCCCAATAACATGGTGAATTTGCTTTATCCCCCCATCTTGATTGCCTTTACGATTTGGCAATTGGTGGTTTTAAAGAGAAATTTGGGTAAATTGCCAGATAGCGATATCATTTATGCGGTGATTTCCCTGACAGCGATGATCGTGTCCTGTGTCGCTTCCTGGTTGGGTTTTGTGCTGCTGGCCGTTCAAATTATGATTTGGTGGATGATACTCTTGGCTGCTATTCAAACCCTTACCTGCTTCTATGACTTGGCCAAGAGATACGAAGCCCGTTCTTTGGTGCGCAAGATAGCAGAACGAAAAAAAATCAAGGTGAATAATGAAAATGAAACGAAGAAACTGCATAGAAGTCTTCAGACGAAGTTGGAAAAAGGCGAATATATTTCCGATACTTGGTTGCACGATTTTATCTGTCGGGCAATGTTGCCGATTTTGGCGGTTTTGTCGGTCCCTGCCAGTATCTATTTCGCAGCCGGCATTTTCGAAATGAATTCTATCTGTATTAAGATTTTCCTCTATCCGTTTATTGATAAGGCTGGCGTAATTCAACTTTCACTCTTCAAAATCTGCTTGGTCTTGTGCCTGTTTTTCTTCTTCAGGTATATGAATTATGTGGTAAAGGCCTTTTACCATCTGTTCAGAAAACGTAGAACCAAAAACTCTCAATCTTCAAGCAATATATCCTTGGCCAACAATGTTATTTCCATTGTGGTATGGGGTATTTTCGCCATTTCGTCATTGGTGATTCTGCGTGTGCCAAGCACGGGCATTTCAATTGTGATGGCAGGTTTGGCTACCGGTCTCGGTTTCGCTATGAAGGACTTGCTCGAAAACTTTGTTTATGGCATATCGCTGATGGCGGGGCGTTTGAGAGTGGGGGATTACATCGAATGTGACGGCATCGAGGGGGAAGTTGACAGTATTAATTATCAGAGTACGCAAATCGTGACCATTGACGGTTGCGTGTTGGCTTTCCAAAATTCGGCCCTTTTTAGCAAGAATTTTAAGAATATGACGCGAAATCACGGCTATGTAATGGTTTCGATTCCCGTTGGTGTGGCTTACGGTGTGAACGTATCACAAGTGCGTGAAATACTGAAAGATGCAGTGAAGCCGCTGGTTAAAAAGAATAAAGCGGGAAAAGACTATGTTGATGTCAAACAGGGAATACAGGTGATTTTTGACGGTTTTGGCGATAATAGCGTCAATTTGACGGTGCGGTGCTGGATACTGGCTGAAGAAAAAATCAATTACATTCCTATGGTGAACGAAGCCGTTTATAACGCTTTGAATGAAAATCACATAAAAATTCCATTCCCACAGCGTGATGTCTATGTACGTCATTTTGAGATGCCAGAAAAACCTAAAGAAGGTAATGAAAAAACTGACAGAAAATAAATTGGAATTATTCATTTAAGTCTTGTCAAGAGATTCCGTTCTCTGCTTCGCTTCGGCGAAATGGCGACGAACCATACCGCCCAACATAGGTATGACCTGTCGCCATTCCGATGTTCCCGATGTATGGAGGAACCATCGGAATCTCAATAAGGTTAAAGAACTATTTTTGTATTTTTGCAATCTTATATTTAATGTTTTTAAAATTATCGAAATATGACTTTGCAAGAATTTCAAAATGACCTCAGACAGGGAATCCCGGCAACATTGCCGGCTCCCAAACCATACGACACTTCGGTAAATCACGCTCCGAAGAGAAAAGACATTCTGACCAAAGAGGAAAAACAATTGGCTTTGAGGAACGCTTTGCGCTACTTCGACCCTTCGCTGCACGCCCAGCTGGCTCCTGAGTTTATGCAGGAATTGCACGATTATGGTCGTATTTATATGTACCGTCTTCGTCCGGATTATCCTATGTATGCTCGTCCCATCGAAGATTATCCCGCCCAATGTCGTCAGGCGGCGGCCATTATGCTGATGATTCAAAATAACCTTGATCCGGCCGTGGCCCAGCATCCGCACGAACTGATTACTTACGGCGGTAACGGCGCCGTTTTCCAGAACTGGGCTCAATATCGCCTGGTTATGAAATATTTGTCGGAAATGACCGACGAGCAGACTTTGGTAATGTATTCAGGTCATCCAATGGGTCTGTTTCCTTCCCATAAAGACGCTCCCCGTGTCGTGGTAACCAATGGTATGGTGATTCCTAACTATTCTAAACCCGATCATTGGGAACGTTTCAATGCAATGGGCGTAAGCCAGTACGGCCAAATGACAGCGGGTTCCTATATGTACATCGGACCTCAGGGCATTGTGCACGGTACAACGATTACCGTGTTGAACGCCTGCCGTAAAATCGGTGGCGGTGCCGCTGGAAAATTGTTTGTGACCGCGGGCTTGGGTGGTATGTCAGGAGCACAGCCCAAGGCCGGAGATATTGCCGGTGTGGTTTCAATTACCGCCGAAATCAATCCTTCCGCAAGCCAAAAACGTTTCGCACAGGGCTGGGTGGACGAGGTTTGCGATGACTTGGACGTGCTGATGAAGAAAGTTGACGAAGCCCGTCAACAGAAAATCGCCAAGTCTTTTGCTTATCAAGGAAATATCGTGGATTTATGGGAATATTGCGCTGCTCACCATATTCAGGTTGACTTGGGTTCGGACCAGACTTCTTTGCACAATCCTTGGGCTGGTGGTTATTATCCAGTGGGTTATTCTTTTGAGGAATCCAAACGGATGATGGCTGAAGAACCCGAAAAATTCAAGGAAGCCGTCCAGGCAAGTTTGCGTCGTCACGTGGCTGCCGTCAACCAATTGGCTGCCAACGGAATGTATTTCTTCGATTACGGCAATGCCTTCCTCTTGGAGTCAAGCCGTGCCGGTGCCGACATTATGAAGGAGGATGGCACTTTCCGTTATCCTTCCTACGTTCAGGATATTATGGGACCAATGTGTTTCGACTACGGTTTCGGTCCTTTCCGCTGGGTTTGTACTTCTGGAAAAGCCGAAGACCTCGATATGACCGACCAGTTGGCCATCGACGTGTTGGAGGAAATTATGAAAAATTCCCCAGCCGAAATCCAACAGCAAATGCGTGACAACATTACTTGGATCAAGGGCGCCAAGGCCAATAAGTTGGTGGTTGGTTCGCAAGCCCGTATTTTGTATGCCGATGCAGAAGGTCGTATCAAGATTGCTAAAGCTTTCAACGATGCTATCAAGTCGGGCAAACTTTCCGCTCCCGTGGTCTTGGGTCGCGACCTTCATGATGTTTCTGGTACCGACTCTCCGTTCAGAGAAACTTCCAACATTTACGACGGTTCCTCTTTCACCGCCGATATGGCCATCCAGAATGTTATTGGCGACTCTTTCCGTGGTGCCACCTGGGTGTCTATCCACAACGGCGGCGGCGTTGGCTGGGGCGAAGTTATCAACGGCGGTTTCGGTATGCTGCTCGATGGTTCTGAGGACGCTGACCGAAGACTGCACAATATGCTCTATTGGGATGTGAACAACGGTATTGCTCGTCGTGCCTGGGCTCGTAACGATGGTGCTATGTTTGCCATTAAGCGTGCGATGAGTTTGAATACTAATTTGAAAGTGACCATCGCCAATATCGCCGACGATAAATTGATTGATCAACTTGTGAAATAAAATAGTCTGATTTCTCTTATGGCTTGGCTGTCTCGTAATTTAGGCAAAATGACGTGTTGGCTTTCCTGCCTGTTGTGTCTCTTCCTTTTGGGTGGATGTAGGCAGAAAAAGACGGAGATCGTCATCGTTCCGGATGTGCAGAAAAACCATTTGCAGCGGAATCATATTTATGGCCAGGTTAAGGAAATCACAAGCTGTACCCTGGTCGTTGACCCGTCTGTGATGGTTTCCGACAGCTTGGCTTCGGATTCGTTGGCCTTTGATACGGCGTACATTTTCATCCAGCAGTACAGTCCCGATGGTTATCTTTTGGCGACCTATAAGTTGTCTCCCCAACACGACACCATGCTCGCCCGTTCGTTCTCGTATTATCCTGATGCCCGCCAAAAAGGTTGGACAGAGCATGATTACCAGGAAGGCACCAACGTGTCTTGCCAGTATGAATACGATATGAACGATTTTTTGTCAGCCGAGAAAATCTTTTCCGACGATTCCCTGCTGATGAATACGACTTACAAGACCGATGGGGTAGGGAATGTCGTGGAAATGGTTCGCCATTATGAAGGGTATGCGGTGAAAAATACTTCCCAATACAATGAATTGGGCTTGCTGACCCGCATTAACGAGTACGATCCTTCGGGAAAGGTGTATAAGTACGTCACCATTGAATATGACAATTATGGGGATGAAGTGAATCGAAGGGCCTTCAAAGGCAAAAATGACCTGATAGAATATACTTATACTCAGTATAATCAAGATGGTTCCCTCTTGAAAGTGCTTTTTGAGGACCGAATCCATCATACGAAAGAACAAAACGATTATTCTGCCCACGATAAATGGAAGAATTGGACGGTTGAAACAAGAACTAAGGACAAACAATTGATTTACAAAAGAATAAGAACGTATATCTATTATTAATCTTAATAAAATTAATTAAAAAATGGATTTATCTAAAATTTTATCTGTAACTGGAAAAAGTGGTTTATTCAAACTTATCTCCCACAACAAAAGCAGTTTTATTGTAGAATCTTTGACAGACGGCAAGCGTTTGCCGGTTTTCCCCAACGATGGTGTGGCCACGCTGGATAATATATCTATTTTCACAGAAGATAACGACACTCCCTTGCAGAATGTGTTTTTGTCTATTTTCAAGAAGGAAAATGGTGCTGCCGCTAATGTGAATCTCTCTGATTCAAAGGCGTTAAAAGCCTATTTTGAAGAAATTCTGCCTGATTATGACCGCGAAAGGGTTTATGTTTCCAATATGAAGAAAGTCGTTCTTTGGTACAATCAACTCATCGAAAAGGGTCTAATCGACGATAAACAAGAAGAAACTAAGGAATAATTGAATGGAAATTGTCGCCGAATTAATGGCGACATCATTCTTTCTACTTAAAAATCAGTCAATATGAATGGAAACACAAACACCAAAGCATGGATTATCACTTCCGCAGTGGTTGGAATCGTGCTGATTTTGGCGGCTATCTTTTTCTATCATAATTTTTTCAGACAGACGAAGGCCCCATTAATAGAAACGGTTCCCGCAGATGCGGCGTTCGTCTTTGAAATCAACGACAATGAGGAATTTGTCAAGTCTTCGGCTTCGTTGATACCGTATTTGACCGACTTGTTTGCTTTGGATGGTTTGGCTGGTTTTGAGTCTTTCTTGGAAAAAATGTCGAAGAAAGACGAACCGATATTGGTGTCCGGTTTTGTGGAAGACGATATCGTGGTTCCCGTCTTTTCTACCCGTATGGACGAGCATTATTTCAAGAATCTGTTGAAACTCTTGCAAATAGATCCGCGAAACAACATTAAGTTTGAAGAATGTGAAATCTATGCCTACGGAACGCATTACAAGGATTTTAAATTCGTTTTTCATAATAATATCTTTTCCGTTTCCGAAGATGTTGAATTGCTGAAGAAAACCATTGTCCAACTGAAGTATCCCAAGGGGCTGACCAACGACAAGTCCTTCGGGGAACTGCATAAATTGGTGGAAAAGAATGTGAAACAGAATTGGTTACTAATCAATCCGACGGTTTATATACCTTTTCTGGCGTCTAAAACGGATGAGACTCTGCAATCTTTTGGCGAAAGTATCAAGGAAATGGGTGACTGGTGTGCCTACCAATTGCGTTTTACCGATGATGAAATGTTCCTTTCGGGTTATGTTTACACCGACGCCCCCAAGGTGCTAAAATATGCTGATGCTAAAGCTGCAGAGGAATTTCCGCAGCGTGTTGTTCCAGTGTCGGCAATGTCGATGACCATTGTTGACAATGCCAACCAAAACGCCATGCTCGAATATTTCAAAAAGGACAATTCGTTGGCAAAATCTGACCCGGTGAATGATTATCAAAGGATTTCGCCGTTACAGTCCATTTTCTTTTCATTGCCAGGAGATTCGGTAACGTACCATTATTGTGCACTGAAATTGGATACGCTGAAGGCATCTTTTGCGTCATTCTTCCCAGATTCCGTATATGCTGATTCTATATTGCGGACTTCTACGAACGGCATTTATCCTTGTGATGCCGTAAATTTTGCAGGATTGTTTTCCACTAAGGCACAAAATGACGAGTATCGCTATTTTATGCCCGTTAAGGATTATTTCATTCTTGCCGATACCACGTCAAGTCTGGAGCATTATAAAGCGGTCGTGAAAAACGAAAATTTCATCGAGTCAAGTAATGTTTATCGTTTTGCGGCCAGCAATACTCCTTCGGACGCAGTGTTTACCTTTGTTTTCCTTAATAATGATGAAACTCTTGGGAAAAATATGAATCGGGATTATGCCAAGAAGAGTTCAATGAACGCTTTAAAGGTGATGGTCTTTTCGCACGCAGTGCCCGATAAGAAAATGGTGAGTTGCAATATCTATATGAAATTCTAAATGACAATGGAAAGAGGTAAACTGTACTTGATACCTTCT
>JAKSMH010000053.1 GCA_024400715.1 Bacteroidales bacterium
TTCCAATACGGCTTATAAACAATAATAAATTGAAAAAATGAAAAGGAATAACATTTTTATTGCTGTTGCCACACTTGTATTGGCATTGACTTTCGTTGCCTGTGGACCGAAAAATCCGAAAGCTGTTCAAACTGGCGACTTGCTCTTTGTTGATTTACAATTGGATTATACGTTCAAGGATAGTGTGGACGGTCATCCTTTCGCTGTTCATCAAATCCAGGATGGGGAAGAGGTGAATTACATTCACGTGGCCATCTTTGAGGTGGACAAAAATGATAGTTTGTGGATTATCGATGCGACTTATAAGGGAAATGTTTCTCGTTATCCTTTTTCGACTTTTATAAAGAATTTTACGCTTCGTGATGGTTCTTATCCGAGAATGGAAGTTATGCGATTGAAAAATAATCGTTATGCCGCTGAATTTGTCGAAAATGCCAAAAAGCATATAGGAACGATTTATGACGTGAATATGAGGGAAAATAATGATAGTCTATATTGCAGCGAGTTGGTACGCGTTTCCTACGTGTTGAAGGGTGATACGATTTTTGCCGCGGCTCCGATAGATTTTAGAAGTTCCGATGGAACCATTCCCACCTATTGGACAGAGTTCTTTGGAATGATTGGCAAGCCGCTGCCCCAAGGAAATAGGGGAATCCTTCCCAATGCGATGATTAAGGATGAAGCTTTGGAAAAAGTGATTGTTGTTGATGATCCTATGGTTTTATTTAATCGCTAAAAGATGAATCAAATATCAGTATTTCGTTATTTTTCACTGATTCTGTTACTGTTCTGCTTTTGGGGAGTGTCATCGCTGTCCGCACAAAGCAGCAAGGCCGACCGTATCCTGGGTTTGTATAAAGTGGTTGAACCTGAAACCAAGGAAGTGACCAAGGTTAGGGTTACCAAGACGGCCGATGGCAAATACCAAGGACAGGTGGTTTGGCTGGCTGTTCCCACGATGAAGGACGGAACACCTAAACGCGATATCTATAATCCTGATCCGAAAAAAAGAAATACGCCTGGCAATAAAATCGTGTTGATGTGGAATTTTACCTACGATGCGGAAAAGGACAAGTGGGTGGGTGGTCAAATTTACGATCCTTGCCACGGAAAAACCTATAAATGTCAGTTGAATTTTGAGAATCCGCAAAAACTGAAAGTGAGGGGCTATATCGGCACACCGGCTTTGGGGAAGAGTATGTATTGGGATAAATTGGAGGAGAAGTAGGGTGTTGATAGATGTTACGGCAGTGACAGTTTAATTATAGACCATTATCTATTTGCTGAGGATGAAAGCGCCTTTTGGGTCCAAAAAGATGAAGCTGTTGTGGTAAACCAAGGCCTGTTTGGTGCCTTCGGGTACGTTGCCGATGACGTTGCCTTCCAACTGTGAGAAATGGTAGCTTTTCAATTGGCCGTCTTTGAGGTAATAGATGATGTCGCCAATGATCTGCACGGGAAATTCGCTGGCAATGACAATGTTCTTTTCAAAGGTGCCAAAGTCGTCAAAAAAGAAAGTTCCCTGCTCCTTGTCCTGCATAACAATCATCTTTTCGTTGACGTCAAACAGCTGGTAGGGATGAAAGTCGTCAAAATTGTTTTGGATTTTTTCCTTTACATTGAAATTCAGGTCCATAATGATCAACTCGCTGTTGATGTCATCGTAGAGGATAATGTTGTTCTTGGTGGAATAGGTGGCTAAGGATATCGTGTGTAAACCTTTGGAAAACAGGTCGATTTGGTCACCGATGGGGGCAAAATGGTCGTCTAAGAAGAGAATGCATCCCGCGTCTTGGTAAAAGAGCATCACCTTAAGAGGATTGTCGGCATCGACCGAGGAGATGTGTCCCAACATATTGTTGGTATAACTGCTTAACAGGCGGCCGTCGGAAGCGTATTTGTATAAGGTGGCGTCTTGAACCAGGTATAGATTGCCCTGCGAATCTATCGTCATAAATTCCGCTGGCCGGTCGATGACGACTTGGGCCTGGGCTTGAAAATGGAATGCGCATAAGTAGAAGGCAATGAAAAGGACGGAAAAAAGGTGTTTCATTGTGAACAATATTTTTTAGTTAGACGGTTTTAGATTCGCAAAGTTTAACGGGTGAGGAGGATTTGACCCGCTGTTCCGATGTGGTAGCCTTCGCTTTTGTAGATTACTTTGCCTTGCTTGTCGAGGAGAAGTACCAAGGGGAAGTCGTCTTTGAAGTTGGATTTAATGGAGCTTAATGCGTTTTTGAGCCACAAGCCGTCTTTGTCAATGAAGAGGGAACTCTGTTTGGGCAGTTTCCACGCTTCGAAATTGAAATCGGGTGCGTTTTTGTCTTCAGGGATGACAAAGACGATTTGGCAGTCGCGGTCTTCAAATTCCTGGGCGTGTGCGGCGATGTCTTTCAACAGGTGCTTGGTGGGTTCGCGGGTTGGGTCAATGAAGCAGAGCAGCATTTCCTTGTCCTTCAGCAAGTCGTAAACCTTGATATTCTTATTGTCATTGTTCAGGGAATATTGAAGGTCAATCTTGCCGTAGTCTATGTTTTCTTCGTCTAAATTTCTGATGATGAGTTGTTTGTGTGTTACGCTGTCGGCTTTGACCGTGAAAAATTCCAAGCGTGAGAGGGCCGTTCCGTCGGTGTATCTGTTGCCGGTTGACAGCAGGCAGTAGCCGGCTTCCAATTCCAAGCTGATGGGGAATTGTTCAACTCGCGGGTCGTTTTCGTAGTCAAAGGTGACGAAATCGCCGTCTTTGTATTGGGCCAAGGTGAAATGGGTCCAATAGACGGGCTTGAGCCAATCCAATTGGTTGTATTCGATGACGAGTGTGCCGGTGGTCGGTGTGGGCTCGTTTTTGGCAAAATTTACAATCTGCCAATCCCCGTTTTCGTAGGCGAATAGTTGCTCTGTCGCATTGTCCATATAGGCGGGGATATTTAGACTGCGGCAGGCGGCTACGAAGAAGATGTCGCGGGAGTGTTTGTCAGCGATGCGGAGTTCGAATACGCCACGTGGACTTATTGGACAGTTGAAATAGTTGCCCTCGTCGTCAATGCTGATGTGTTGGAGGGTCCATTCTCTGACTTTGTCCACGGATGGCGTTGCACCCAGTTCTTGCTTCAATTGGGTTTGGAGGAAAGGACGCCAGGGGCGGAGGCCTTCGTTGGCGATGCGTGGAGA
This sequence comes from Bacteroidales bacterium, assembly GCA_024400715.1. The sequence goes on from JAKSMH010000053.1 coordinate 3,172, forward strand.
AATGATGCCTTTGACATATACTTCAAAAGGATAGTTTTGCGAGTTGTCGTAGTGGGTGATGTGCTGTTCGAGAATGTCGGCGGAAAAGTCTCGTAAATCTTTGTCAGATAATGAATTTAATAATTCATATAGATAAAAACCGTTTTCTTTTTGGCTGTGACGATGGAGAAAATCGGTCAATTCGGCATAATTGCCTTCGCTTTTCTTGAGCAGGATTCCGATTTGTTCCTGACTGAGGTTGTCGTTGTGAATGTCGGCGGCATCGGCTTCGGTTTTGAACGTGGCCAAATAGGCATTGCGCACCGAGTCCTCGTATTGGAGTCGTTTTGCGTTGGCAGCGGCTTTCTCTGCCGTTGCGGTGACGACTTGGCTGTTGCCTACAGGCGGCACGATGGTGAGCAGTTCGGTGTAGGCTTCGCCTTCGTTACGGCTAAGCGTCAAAACTAAAGAGTCTTGTTGGCGGACATCCATCTTGGCATAGTTGTAGTGTTGACCATCCGTGGCCCAGATGAGTAAGTCGCCCAAGCCGGTAGTGAGGCAAGTCTGTCCGTTTTCGTCCGTTTTACGGGTGGCGATGGGATAATATTCGGAGTAATTGTAGAGTTTGAAATGGACGGTGGCATTTTCCACTGCCTTGCCCTGCGTGTCGTTGACACGAATGCGGATGTTTTTGTGCTCGGCGTAATTGGAGAGCATATTGATGCGGGAGAAGAGGTTGGTGGAGTGGGTGACTTCCTCGCTGCCATTGTATTTGCCGAAAGCGTTGGAATGCACCATCATCGTGCGGGTGCTTGGAATGGCGAACCAGCCCATATTGAGTTCGGAATCGGGTTCGCAGGCCCCCAAGAAGTACCATTTTCCATCTACCCAGACTTCCACCCAGGCGTGGTTGTCATCGCAGTGGGCCCAGCGCGGCGTGTAGCATTGTCGTGCGGGAATGCCTACGGCGCGAAGGGCTGTCACGGTGAAGGTTGATTCTTCGCCGCAGCGTCCCAAGGCGGTGCGAACCGTGGCGAGTGGGGCAGAGGTGCGGATGTCGGAAGGACGATAGGCCACTTTCTCGTGACACCAATGGTTTACTTCGAGGGCGGCTTCGTACATCGACAGATTTTCGATGCGGGGCTTGAGTTCTTCAAAGAAAACCATACGGGCGGAATCCAGGTTTTCGTTGTTTACACGATAAACCAAAACAAAATGCCGGAAAATCTCTTCGGGAATTTTGTTTCCCCAACTGAAAGTTTCTTTGGCTTTTAGGGCGGTGCGGACTTGCTTTAGAAAGAACTCCCCATCGTAATCGGCCAAGTCGCTGATGGGCATATAGGCATAGAGAAATTCGAGGGCTTCTTTTTCTTCGCAACTTAGGTCTTGCTGAAAGACGTTGAAGAGGGCTTCCGAACGAGAGGATGCCAGTTCTTGGCGTTGAAGGAAATCCTCGTGTACTTGTTGTCGATAATTTCTGTCGCTGATGAAGTGCTTTTGACAACCGGCGAGGAGAACAAGCAATAAGCTCAAAAAGAAAAGTTTTTTCATATCTATGCTATAAGGGTTAATATTTTCTTGATTTCGTTAATATTGCTGACGTGACCGTCGAGTTTGCAGCTGGCGTGTACTTCGGTGACGTTGCTTTCTTGGATGAGGGTGGCAACATTGTCGCTGGTTACGCCGCTGCCAGCGAGGATGGTGATTCTTCCGGCTGCTTGTTGGACGATTTGAGCCAAGGTGTCGGCTCCCTGTGGTGCCGTGGACTGTTGTCCGGAGGTGAGGATACGGGAAAAGCCGCTGTCGATGATTTGTTCGAGAGCAGTGGACCAATTTTGGCAGCGGTCGAAGGCACGGTGGAAGGTGACCTGCATATTGCCTGCTGCCGCGACAGCTCGGCGACAATAGTCAAGATTGATACAGAGGTCGGCGTTGAGGAAACCGATGACCACGCCCGGGATGCCGATTTCGCGGCAAAATGAGATGTCGGAGAGAATTTCCTGAAATTCCGTCTCGTTGTAGTTGAAGTCGCCGCCGCGAGGACGAATCAGGACAAATGTCTTTAACGACAAATGTTCTTTACAATATTGAATGTCTTGGCGCGAAGGGGTGAGGCCGCCTAAAGGCAGTTCACGGCATAATTCAATTCGTTGTGCGCCGGCTAATTCGGCATTTTTAGCGGATTCCACGTTCCCGCAGCATACTTCCAACAGCATAATAGTTTTGCTTATTTGATAGGTTGATAATTAGATTTCAACTTGCAAAGTTAAACAATTAATCTGGATAAGGAGTGGGGGCGAATAAAAAAACGTGGCTTGATGCAAAAAAAAGACGCTGAAAACTTGTTTTTCAGCGTCTTTTTTCCTTGTACCGTGTGGGGGATTCGAACCCCCGATTTCCAGGATGAAAACCTGGCGTCCTGGGCCTGCTAGACGAACACGGCATCATTCATTTTGACGTTGCAAAAGTACAACTTTTTTTTATACCTGCAATACTTTTTGAAAATTTATTTTTTTTCGTTTGAAATATCTTGTTCGAACCTGAAACCCAGACGTTTACCAGTTTTTAATGTCATGTTTTGATCCTCAAATTGGAGCATGTCGTTCACGGTAATGATCTTCATTTCGTCATAATTTGGGAGCAAAAGGTCAAAATTTAGCGTATATTCAATAGCGGAATGCAGGATGTTGTGTATGGCTTCCTGGTCAATTTTGTTTGAACTGAAGTTGTTGAATACCTGGGCAAGCTCGTGTTTGCCTTCCACATAGTAATGACCGTCCTTATTGATCATGATTCGTCCAATCATATAACCGAGGTCGTTTACACGATTATACTTGAAAGAATCGGCCAAAAAGTTGAAAATCTGAATTATGCCGCAGTACGAACGTGTCTTGTCTTCTTTGATGTAGGGAGTCCGCATCACTTCGTGGTCACGGGAAAACTCGAAAATATTGGTGTGCATAATGAAAACCAAGATGTCGCCGGCAAATTTCAACTGAAATTCATATTGGTTGCGGTTGGTGTAATGCACGGTTACCTTTTCGTGCTCTTCTTCGTAGGCATCGCGGTAGTAGTCGTCAAATCCCTTGGCGGCTTCCTTGAACATCAATAAAGCATTCAGGGTTTCCTGGAAAATATTTTGTTTTAATTCGCCTTTGCTAATCAAAAGATTGCATAGGGCATCGGTTTTTTCTTCCATAATTTTAATTTTTGGCAAAGATACACTTTTTTTGAATATCATCCCTAAATTTCTGCAATTTGTGCCGGTTTCGGAAAAAAAAAAAAAAAAACGGCCGTTTGTAAATTTGTATAATATTATTATGTATTTTTGCAAAATACATTTTACTAAAATGGAGTGATAGTTTTTGCTTTGTGAAAAAAGGACTTCGCACAAGAGCAAAATTGAAGAATAACAAGTTCTGAGGTCCACTAAAGTTATAATGAAAAAATATTTTTTGGTTTTTTGTTTAGCATTGGTCTCAGTGGGAATATGCCTTAATTCTTGTAAAAAAGAAGAAGTTAAGAAAGAAGATGTCAAAGAAGAAGATAAGTGCTTCGTTTCCAAGGAGCCGAGTAAATGCGTAGCTGTTCTTGAGGAATATGGTGGTGTCGATTGTCAATATTGTCCCGATGGTCACGATGTGATGGATTACATTTTGGAAACCTATCCCAATTCAAGTGTGGCGATTAATATTCACGCTGGAAGTTACGCGTCATCTTATACGACTTCTTTTGGAGAGGC
>JAKSMH010000054.1 GCA_024400715.1 Bacteroidales bacterium
GACCTCCTGCTCCCAAAGCAGGCGCGATAACCGGACTACGCTATATCCCGTTTTGACGTTGCAAAAGTACAACATTTTTCAATATAAAAATCAAAAAAAATAATTTTTATAAACTTTCTTCAATTTGAGGCACCAAACGATCAATATTGCCCGCCCCTAATGTCAACAAAACATCTGATTTATTTGATTTTACATACGAAATAACCTCATCTGCCTGAAGGAGGATTTTTTGCTTAGAACTTATCATATCCAACAAATATTGAGAGGTAATCCCTGCTATCGGAAGCTCTCGAGCCGGATAAATTGGAAGCAAAATCACGCTATCCAACATCGAAAGCACTTCGGCAAATTGCGGTGCGAAATCTCTCGTACGAGTATATAAATGCGGTTGGAAAATTCCGCATATTTTTTTGTCTGGATAGATTTTTCTTACCGCCGTCACAAAAGCCCTAATTTCTTCCGGATGATGGGCATAATCATCAATATAAACAAAATCATCTCGCTCAATGCGATAGTCAAAACGGCGTTTTACGCCATTAAACAAGCCTATCTGCAAAAGCAAATCCTGTTCGGTCATCTGAATATGCTGACTTTTGCAAAATTCCCTTGCCGCCGCAAAAGCCGCCAACGCATTCAATACATTATAAGTCCCCGACACCGAAAGCCGAACCGGCAACGATTGTACTTCTCCGCCCTCGCGATAATGAAGCATAAATTCGGCCGTATTATGTGCCAATTTAATCTCATCGGCATAGTAATCGCACTGCTCATCCAAACCATACACCAACATACGAGAATGCTCAAGTTGATGGGCCACCTTCTCATTGACAATAAGCGCATCGCTCACCTGATTGGCAAACAACTGAAACGATTCAAGCAATTTAGATTTATCTCCGTAAATATCCAAATGATCGGCATCCATAGAAGTAATAATGCCCACTTTGGGAAACAAAGTCAAAAACGAACGGTCAAATTCATCAGCTTCCACCACCATCAATTGCGGATTGTCCTCAATCACTACATTAGAGTCGAAATTTTTGGCAATGCCGCCAATAAAAGCCAACATTGGTAGATTTTTATGCAACAGGGTCGCTACCATAGAAGTCGTGGTCGTCTTGCCGTGCGTACCAGCAATCCCAATGGTCGGCATTTCCGCACTAATCATTCCCAATACCTGAGAACGCTTATAGATTGGGACTTGACGCTGAAGAAAATACTGATATTCCAAATGCGATTGGGGAACGGCAGGCGTATAAACCACAAAATCAACATGTTCTGGCAGTTTATCTATATTCTCATCATAATGAATGTCTATTCCTGCCGCACTCAACTGCCGCGTAATGACGCTTGGCGTCAAATCGTAGCCATACACCCGATTGCCACTTTGGTGAAAATAACGAGCCAAGGCACTCATACCAATCCCGCCAATCCCCAAAAAATAAATATCCTTATTCTGAATTTTTTTTCCCATCTTTTCTTATTTTGCCAAAATCACAAATACCGTTCTACGATTTTTTGCCCTTCCCGCCGCCGTATTGTTGTCAGCAATGGGTTTGGACTCGCCATAACCCTTGTATCGCAAGCGACCGGCATCTCCCAACTGACTGACCACGTAGTCATACACCGACTTGGCCCTCGATTCTGACAGCAATTGATTGGACTTGTCATCACCAACATTATCGGTATGGCCTTGTATTTCCACTTTCACGGTTGGATTCTCATTCAGAAATTCCACAAAAAGGGCAATCATCTGTTTCGATTCCTCCGTCAAACTGTAATCATTAGTACTAAAATTGATATCGTGCAAATCGCAGGTTTTTCCCACTTCAATCTTTTTCATTTCCGCATCATTGGTAATCACCGGCTCTTGCTCCGGTGCCACCGTTATCATTTTCGTATCAAAGGAATGTCCTTCTTTTTTAACATTAACAATAAGATTTTCAGGATGTTCCTTGTTTATTTCCGCCGCCACGGCATATTGTCCGTTGGCATTGACTTTGGCCATACTCACTACCTTCGACTCGGAATTTCTGACTTCCACAATGGCATTTTCAACCTCCCCGTCATCTGCTTCCACTTTTCCCTTAATAATCACCATTGAATGAGGACGAGCCGCTTCATATAGACCAAACTGAAAAATGTTCCACGACGTGTGCGTTTGAGGTGCGGCGTAATCTCCCCCTATCAATATACCACTTTCTGTATATTGATCCGACGAAAAATATCCTGTTTTTCCGTCCAAGCTGACAAAGAAATCCACCTCATCCCGTTCCGTATTGATAGGATGTCCAATATTCTTGGGTTTTGACCAACGTCCATTTTCATCCATTTTGGAATAAAAAACATCCATCCCGCCCAAGCCATCATGACCGGAAGAAGAAAAATAAAGTGTTTTACTATCCGTATGTAAAAATGGAGAACGCTCGTTGCCCGGCGTATTGATGGTGGGACCCAAATTCTCGGGTTTCTGCCATTCGCCAGAAGCATTTTTTCTTGAATACCAAATATCGGAACCACCTAAACCTCCTGGTCGGTCACTGGCAAAGAAAAGCATTTCACCGTCCGAACTTAACGACGGCTGCGACTCCCAGGAATCATCCCGATTGATACCACCCCCCAACTTTTCTGCCGGAGTCCATTCACCATCAATATAATACGAACAATACAAGTCATAATTGGGATAATTGCCTCCGCCAACTGTCGCCGTGGTCATCCTTGAAAAAACCAACATATCGTTGGTCAAGTTAATGGCCGGACTGCCTTCATGATTGGACTTATTAAACGGATTCGGCAGCGGTTCCCCTTTTCCGAAAGTACCATCAGCCCGTTTTTGACTATAGCTGAAAAACTCCCGGTTTACCGAATTTCCTCGCCCAAATGGAGTATTGTCCACCACATCCATACGACGCGTGAAATAAAAAGTTGAACCGTCGGGCGAAATCGTTGCCAAATATTCATCGGACCTGGTAGAAATTCCTTGAACCGGCTTGGGATCAAAAGGCACCGGGTGATTTAAAATCTCCTCATAAAAACCTGCCTTTTTAATAATCAGCTGGGCTTCGTCAATTTGCTCCAATCTATTTACCAAATCTGGATTTTCCACCAATACCTGGGCAAACTTTTTCGCTTCATGGAAATTTTCGGTAAAATAAGCCAAGCGCGCCGCATATAAATTATAATGTATTTTATAATAAGGACAGACGGCATAAATGGCATTAAAAGCAGCCAATGCCTTTTCCGCATTCTGTTTCTTTATTTTCGTATCCAAAATAAATTGATCCAATTCTATCGGCAGATAATAAGCCAATGCATAATAATACCGGGCCTCCAAATAGTCTGGATTTTCCGCCAGCAATTCTTCGTAAATTTCAATAGCTTCGCTCTTCTTTCCTGATTTTTGCAAATCACGGGCTTTCTTGTATAACTTTTCCGCCGACTTGGAAGGAGTTTGCACACAGGGATCAGCTTCATCTTGGGCAAAACCAGCATTTCCCAGCCATATGAAGGCCAACAATATCAAAACCAATCGCTGTATTCTATTTTTCATATTATTTTCTGATTAAAAGAGAAAAATAATGTCATTTTCTATTCACACCACTATTTTTCCGCAGTTTCTTTTCTAATAAGTAGAAAATCCAACACCACCATTGCCGCCATCGCTTCCACCACCGGAAGCACACGAGGAACCACACATCGGTCGTTCCTGTCATTCGCTTTATAAACTATAGGATTCCCATTGAAGTCAATGGTTTTTTGCTCACATTGTAGTGACGGTACGGGTTTGAACGCCACATTGAAATACACCTCCTGCCCATTGGTAATTCCGGCTTGCACGCCACCGTCGTGATTGCTATTGAAGGAAAAATCTGTATTTTGGGTATCGTTGAACTCACTACCGCTCATCGTAGCCGCCGCAAAACCCTCTCCTATCTCAAACGCCTTAGCCGCATTGATAGACATCATAGCAAAAGCCAAGCGGGCATGGAACTTATTATATACCGGCTCGCCAAGACCTACGGGCAGATTTTTAATCCTGCACTCCACCTTGGCACCAAAAGTATCCCCTTCACAAGCAGGTTTCCCCATTTCAACAGTCTTTGCCGTAATTTCTATTCCATATTGTTTCAGACACAATTTGGCAATAGCACCGGCAACCACACGACAAACACTCTGTCTCGCCGACGCCCGTCCGCAATCCTCATTGGATTGCGCACCATACTTTTCCTTATAGACATACGAAGCGTGTGACGGTTTAATGACTAAGCGCGACGACTCATTGACCTTAACATCCCCATTGGGGATTTCAAATGTCAAGGGTTCTCCCGTGGTCACGTCATTACAAACGCCCGAAGTGAACACCACGGTATCGGGTTCACTTCGGCGCGTAGAATTGGGCTCGCATGACGGAGCCCTGCGAGCCAATTCAGATTGGATAAAGTCAAAGTCTAAGCGAACTCCCCCAGGACAATTCTCAATCCGGCCAAACATCTTCGGTCCGTGCGTATCGCCTCCGTCCGTCAAACGGAAAATTTCCCCAAAAGAGTCCGTTCTATTCATACATATAAAATTATGCGTCTGCATTTTCTTTCTTGCAGCAGCATTTGCATTCAAATGCTTTCCACACCAAGGCAGCCAATACAGCACCCACGATAGGAGCCACGATGAACAACCAAAGGTCGGTCAAACCATTGTTGGCATTAGCATCCAAAATAGCCACTGCCAAAGAACGAGCTGGGTTTACAGAAGTGTTGGTTACAGGAATGGAAACCAAGTGAATCAAGGTTAATGACAAACCGATGGCGATACCGGCGAAACCCGCAGGAGATTTTTCGTGCGTTGCGCCAAAGATAACGAACAAGAAAATAAACGTCATCACCATTTCAGTAACAAAGGCCTGAGTAGTGGTATAACCCAAACCGTATGGGTCAATAGCATTTACGGCTAATCCATCGCAATGACCAACCATTAACGCCAACAATCCGGCACCAATCAAACCACCGATAATCTGGAATAGGATGTACATCAAGGCATCCTTACAAGCCATTTTCTTATTCACCCACATGGCAATAGTGATAGCTGGGTTGATATGGCAACCTGAAATAGGTCCAATGGCATATACCATAATCAATACGGACAAACCAAAAGCCAATGATACGCCGGCAAAACCGATACCCGTTGACAAGACACCCGGAGCGCATGAGATAGCAGCAGCACCGCAACCCATAATAACCAATACCATGGTTCCCATCATTTCAGCAAAATACTTTTTCATAATCTTTTATTTTATATTGTTGATTAAATGATATGTTTTTCAATTTCTTTGCAAATATACATTATTTTTCAATAATAAAAAAAAGGACGCAAAATTATGCGCCCTTTTCGAAATATGAAACATCGACTATTATTCTTCGTCCTTGTTTTCTTCTTCGTATTTCTTGATGATTTCGCTCTGAACATCGGTTGGAACCTGTTGATATTCAGCAAATTTCATACTATAAGAAGCACGACCAGAAGTGATTGAACTCAAAGTGGTTGAATATTTGTTCATTTCTGCCAATGGAATCTTAGCGTGGATAATCTGGAAAGTACCTTCATTATCCATACCCATCATAATACCACGACGACCTTGCAAATCGGTCATTACATCACCCATTCTTTCTGATGGAACAAATACGTCAACATCATAAATAGGTTCCAAAATCTTAGGACCAGCGTTCTTGAAAGCATCCTTGAAAGCGTTACGACCAGCCAATTTGAATGCCAATTCGTTAGAATCAACCGGGTGCATTTTACCATCGTAAATATTAACTACAATGTCACGAGCGTAAGAACCTGTCAATGGGCCCTCTTCCATCTTTTCCATAATACCCTTCAAGATAGCGGGCATAAAGCGTGCGTCAATAGCACCACCTACGATACAGTTGTTGTAGATGAGCTTACCACCCCAAGGAAGGTCATAACTTTCAGTGGCACGGATTGGGTATTTGGTTTGAGTTGGCATACCTTCGTAGTAAGCTTCGATAAGCATGTGAACTTCACCAAACTGACCAGAACCACCAGATTGTTTTTTATGACGATACATAGCTTCTGCCGATTTCGTGATGGTTTCACGATAAGGAATCTTAGGAGCATAATATTCAACTTCAATCTTGTTCAATTTTTCAACCATCCATTTCACGATGTTCAAGTGTTGTTCACCTTGACCAGAAATGATCATCTGCTTTAATTCCTTTGACTGTTCCATCAAGAAGGTTGGGTCAGTTTTACGGATTTCGTTCAAAATGGCACCGAGTTTTTCTTCTTCAGACGTATTCTTTGCTCTAACGGCGGTACGGAATTTAGGATCTGGATAAGCAGTAGGTTCGATAACATCTTCACCCTTAGCCACCAAGGTTGAGCTGCAAGGAGTGGATTTCAATTTAATCGTAGCCACGATATCTCCAGCAACGGCTTTTTCAACTTCAACTCTGTTCTTGCCAGCGAAAGCCAACAATTGGGAAATTCTTTCCTTTGTATTGGTAACCGTATTCAATAAGTCAGCTGCCTTGGCAACTTCACCGTCGCAAACCTTGATAAAGGAAACTTCACCGAGGTGTTGTTCGATAGAGGTTTTGAAAACATAACCCACGAAAGGTTCAGCCGCATTACATTTGTGTTCGGCACCATTGGTTGCCTTCATAGCAGGCATTTCATCAGGACTTGGGCAGTTCTTGATGATGAGATCCATCAAACGGTCAATACCTTGATCGGTACGGGCTGCGCAGCATACCACTGGAAAAGTACCACGGTTGGCGATACCGTGTTTCCAACCGTTCACCATTTCTTCTTCTGAAAGAGTGCCTTGTTCAAAGAACTTATCCATCAAAGCCTCGTC
>JAKSMH010000055.1 GCA_024400715.1 Bacteroidales bacterium
CTAAGGTAATTGAATTCAATGCCCGTTTCGGCGATCCGGAAACCGAAGTCGTGCTTCCCAAAATCAAAAGCGACCTTATTCAACATATTTTAGACGTACTTGACCACAAAGATACACAAGTTGAATTTTACGACGAAACCTTCTTGGGCGTTGTACTGAGTTCAAACGGATACCCTGGAAGTTATGCAAAAGGAGTGACAATCAACGGTTTGGAAGATGTCAAACAACTTGTTTTCCACATGGGAACGGCCTACAAAGACGGAGCGTGGGTGACTGCGGGCGGCCGTGTCCTTTTTGTTGTTGGAAAAGGCAAGGATATTCACGAAGCACGCAAAGACGCCTATGATGGCGTTTCAAAAATCAAAAGCGAAGGTTTATTCTTCCGCAGCGATATCGGCTTTCAATCCTGCCAATAAGATTACAGACTTTTCCTATTTCGAATACAGAAATCAACAAAGGGTTGGCTTCGGCCAACCCTTTGTTGATTGAGTAATATTTTTGTTTCAGCGGTTCTACAAGAAAGAGAAATTTTTCATCACTCATTGTTTCATATAATTTATTTTTAGTATTTTTGCAGTCAAAAATATACTCAATGTATTAATTAAATTTACTCAATGAATTGAGTAGATTTACATCGGCAAATATAAAAAACTGAATATCAACATGTTTATTAGGAATCACTTCAATACATTAAAGTTAAGAATCGAAGAACCAAGGCGATTCATACAAGTAATTGTAGGACCAAGACAAGTAGGCAAAAGCACATTGGTCAAACAAGTACTGGAAACAGTGTCAATTGGGTATCACCACGCGGCAGCAGATAATATTCCTCTCAGCAACCTTTCATGGATTTCTGAAATGTGGGATACAGCACGGGCAAAAATGAAAGCAAATAATTGCACGGAATTTCTTCTTGTTATTGATGAAATACAAAAAATTTCAGGATGGAGTGAAGTAGTAAAAAAAGAGTGGGACAAAGATAGTCTTAACAATGTAAATCTAAAGGTCATATTGCTTGGAAGTTCCCGTGTACTATTGGAAAAAGGACTGGCAGATTCTCTCGCAGGCCGCTTTGAGGAAATTCGAATGCCACATTGGGATTGGCCCGAAATGCGCAATGCATTCGGTATGTCCATTGAGGAATATATCTATTATGGGGCATACCCAGGCGCAGCACCTCTGATTCACAACCATGATCGTTGGAGTTTATACATTGAAAGTGCAATCGTTGACGCCACCATCAACAAGGATATTCTTCAAAATCACGTCATAACGAAACCCGCCTTGCTAAGGCAGACTTTCGAATTGGGCTGCGCATACTCATCGTTGGAACTCTCACTGAACAAAGCTTTAGGACAACTCCAAGACGCGGGAAATACAACAACACTGAGTTCCTATCTACGTCTTCTTGCTGATGCCGGATTACTTACAGCACTTCAAAAATTTGCAATAGACAAGGCAAGAAAAAGGGCAAGTACGCCCAAATTTCAAGTCTATAACAATGCTTTAAGGAATGTTTTTTCTACAACTTCATTCAATGAAGCCATAACACAACCCAAATTATGGGGAAGATTCTACGAATCAGCAGTTGGAGCCCATATCATCAACCGCGCTTTTACAGACAGATATGAAGCGTTCTATTGGAGATATGGAAATGACGAAGTAGATTATATCATCCGAAAAAATGGAAAAATGATGGCTGTTGAAGTGAAAAGCAATCACGAAATACACAGTTTGGGATTACGGAAATTTACTGAACTTTTTCATCCTGAAAGGTCGTTAATTGTAGGACCGGAAGGAATGTCTATTGAAGATTTCCTATCTCATTCACCTTTGGAACTGATATAGTACGATTTTATTTCCGATTTTGCCGCTAATGTAGAGACGCAGCACGCTACAACAATTTTCCTCCTTTGTTGTATGTTTCAATGATTTGAAATATAGAAACATTGTTTGTTGAGTAATATTTTTGTTTTGGCTGTTCGACAAAAAATGCGTCACATAATTCCGTTCCTTTAATTATGTTATTGATTAATATTGTAGATTTGCAGAATAAATTATCAACACAAAAAATATGAAAAAGCTAATTTCTTTAACAGTTCTGGTCCTGGCTTTGACAACCAGCGTTTGGGCCCAACAAATGATTGTTTCGGAACCAATAGAGACTCAAAAGTCATCCCAATCCGAAATAACCGCTACAACGCCTTTTGTCTGTGGAGAAAGTAAAATCGCAGATTATGACGGCAATTCCTACAATACGGTACAGATTGGAAAGCAGTGTTGGATGAAGGAAAATCTTAGGACCACTCACTACAGCGACGGAACTTATATAGAAGAATCTACTGATTTGAATGATTGTCGTCAATATCGTTTTTATCCAAATCTTAATCCAAAATTCGTTGAAAATTTTGGATTGCTATATAATTGGACTGCCGTGACTCGCGATTGGGTTACCGCAAATCGTGAAAAATTAGTCTCTTCAACCACAAACCCCAGCCGCGTACAAGGGATTTGTCCTACGGGATGGCACGTGCCAAGTGATGCCGAATGGACAGAATTGACCGATTATCTTAGTAGCAATAGTCAATACACTTGTGATTCCAAAAGTCAACATACAAGTCTGGAATTGGAACAAAAAAATATTGCCAAAGCATTGGCCGCCCAAATGGGATGGCAAAGCTGTGAAAACAAATGCGCCATTGGCTACAAAATGGAAGAGAATAACGCTTCGGGATTCTCGGCATTGCCTGCCGGAGTTTATACGGGTTTTATGAACTCCGACGAGTTCGGAAAAATAGCATCATTTTGGACTTGTACACAAGAGGATATGAGCAAAGCTCTCTTTCGTTCCCTGTGTTTCAATAAAGAATATGTTTCTGGAAAATCTGCATCCACAAATAAAATGCTTGGGTGTTCCGTACGTTGCGTGAAGGATTAATATAAAACAGGCGTAACACAAGTTATACCCATTTGGGCAGATGTTTTAATAGCGTTGAATCTGCACCGACGATTTTTTTATCATTCGTTGATTATAAGTCAAAAAAAAATTGTAAGTTTGCAGTTTAATGCAACTTGTCAAGTATTATTCTAAAATAATGAAAAACATCACTTTAATCAGCGACTGGAAATTAAGGGATCCCTATGTTGCGATGTTCAAGGGTCAATTGCTCAAGGCCATTCCAGATGCCAACATCATCGATATAACGCACGCCATCGATAGTTTCAGCATTGAGCAAACCGCCTTTATTCTTAAGAACAGTTACGCTTCTTTTCCAGAGCAAACCATCCATATTATTTTAACGGGCACAACGCTCTCTCATCACACATTGCCCGTGATGGTAGAATACGACAATCACTATTTTGTCGGCGAAGACAACGGCGTATTCTCTTTGATGTTCACTCCTGAAGAACAAATTAACGCAGTCCAATTCAATCAGGAAGATCCGGAAACCAGCATTTTGGACAAATGTGTGCAAATGGTTAACGCATTGTGGAACAAAAAACTCAAAAACCAGGTTACTCCTTACCAACAATTCGTGAAAAAGTTGCAATTCTTGCCAGAAAATGACACCAACCGCAAAATCATCACCGGGCAAGTAACCTATATCGACACTTGCTGCAATGCCATTACCAACATTCCGGTAGGCTTATTTAACGAAAGCGTACGAAACGGGCACTTTTCAGCTACCCTTTCTTCTTCAAAGCACATTACGATAACGCATCATCACACTTTCTACAACCCGCAAGAAAACGAAGTCTATCTTCTGAGCAACCGTCTTGGATTTTTAGAGCTGACACTCAATAACAGCCGACTGGCGGTCATTGCCGACATCCACATCGGAGACAAGGTGGAAATCCAATACTAATTTCTTTTATTGATGAAAAGAATAATCTTCATATCGATTTTTGTTCGGCTACGTAATTTTTTGAAACATCGCGTAGGACTTAACACCACCGTTTTGATTCTCAGTTTCTTTGTCGGCATTTTTGGGGCCACCGCGGCCATCATCGTCAAGAATCTCGTACATTCCACCGTTGTGGGCTTAAATAATGCCTTCCCCAATGCCGAAGTAAACTATCTTTATCTGGCCTTCCCCATTGTGGGTATAATTTTGACCGTTTTATACACCCGACGACACATCAAAGACAATATTGGACACGGCGTCACCATTGTGTTGAAGTCCATTTTCAAGAGTGACAGCAAGTTACGCAGTCACAATATGTACTCATCGGTCATTGCCAGTACGCTCACCGTTGGCTTTGGCGGGTCGGTGGGATTGGAAGCGCCTATGGTTTTGACAGGTTCGGCCATTGGTTCCAACTTAGCACGGCTTTTCAATCTCAATGCCAAGACCACCACGTTGTTGCTGGCTTGTGGTTCGACTGCCGCCTTGGCTGCCATTTTCAAAGCGCCCATCACGGCTATCGTTTTTGCCCTTGAAGTCCTGATGCTTGACCTTACGAGTGTCGCCCTGCTTCCTTTGTTGGTTTCAGCGGCAACGGGAACGGTCCTTTCCATCTTTTTCTTAGGCGACACCGTCACTTTTGACATTGCCAGCACCCAGGCCTTTTTCTTGAAAAACATTCCATTTTATATTGTCTTAGGCATTTTCACTGGATTTATTTCCGTCTATTTTTTAAGATTATTGAGATTTATAGAAAAAAGTTTTAAGAAAATCAAGTGGATTTACCTACGAATACTCATCGGTGGTATCGCGCTAGGAATATTAATTCTATTTTTGCCCGTACTCTTTGGCGAAGGTTACGAAAGCATCAATGCGTTACTCAAAGGCAATGTCACCAACCTTTTTGAGAAATCACCCTTGTTTCAACTTTCGCAAAGCCATTGGATGCTGATTTTATTCCTTACCTTGGTCATTTTCATCAAAGTCATTGCCACGGCGGTAACGACCTCGGCCGGCGGCATTGGCGGTGTGTTTGCCCCCACGCTTTTTGTCGGAGCTTTCGTGGGTTATTTGGTAGCTGAAATTTCCAACTACTATTTGGGCTTCAATCTTCCCCACGTCAATTTCGTATTGGCTGGCATGGCCGGCGTGATGTCCGGCGTGATGTTGGCGCCCTTAACCTCCATTTTCCTCATTGCCGAGATTTCATCAGGATACAGCTTACTGATTCCCCTGATGATTACCTCTCTCATTTCTTATCTCTGTGTTACGCCAGTGGAAAAATATTCAGTTTATACGCGGGTTTTGGCGGAAAAAGGAAATCTGAAGACTCACAACAAAGATAAATACGCCCTAAAGAAAATCAACTGGAGCCGTATTATCGACGACAACATCACCACTCTGCCCCTTCATAGCACCTTGGGCGAATACACCCAATATATCGCCAAGAGCCGACGGAACCTGTTCGTCGTGCTGGACGAAAACAACAAATTTGCGGGACTTTTGGTGATGGACGACCACCGGGACAAAATTTTTGACACCTCCCTCTACGACAAGGTTTTAGTGGATGAACTGATGATTGAACCGGAAGAATTCATTTATGATACGGACACGGGGGAAGAACTGCTTGAAAAATTCAATAGAACACAAAATTTCAATATGCCGGTCATCACGCACGAACGCGATTATATCGGATTTTTATCAAAGGCCAAAGTGCTTAACGATTATCGAGATTTCATCGCAGCTGACTCGGAAGACTAATTTATCAATTTATGGAAGTAATTAAAACCAATATCGAAGGCCTGCTTGTCATCAAACCCGATGTTTATTTTGATGAAAGAGGATATTTTTTTGAAAACTTTAATGAAAAACGGTTCAATGACCTTGGAATCAGCGATCACTTCGTCCAAGATAATCAATCTTTCTCCAAAAAAGGAGTCATTAGAGGACTTCACTTCCAATGTCCGCCTTTTGCGCAATCCAAATTGGTGCGTGTGATTCAGGGTCGTGTGTTGGATGTGGCCGTGGATATTCGCAAGGGAAGTCCGACTTACGGGCAGCACTTTGCCGTGGAACTGACAGGTGAAAATTTCCTTCAGTTTTATATTCCAACCGGATTTGCCCATGGTTTTGTCGCCTTGGAAGACGACACGATTTTTGCCTATAAATGCGGGGCATTTTACAACAAAGCCTCGGAGGCCTCCATTCGTTTTAACGACCCCGATTTGAACATCGATTGGAAGACCGACCCTTCCATTATTTCCGAAAAAGATCTTGTCGGTGTGAGTTTCAAAGACTTCAATTCTCCATTTTCCTTATGATCAAACTCGTTATTTTTGACTTAGACGGCACCCTGCTCTACACGCTGGAAGACCTGGCCGACTCTTGCAATTATTTACTCAGAAAGCACCAATTACCAGAACATCCGTTAGACAGTTTTCGTTATTTCGTAGGCAACGGCATCAAGAAATTGGTGGAACGGGCGTTGCCTGAAGAAAAGCGGACGGAAACGTTCATAGAAAGTTTTTTTCAGGAAATGATTGCCTACTACGATTTGCACAAGGAAGACAAGACGCGACCATACCCACAAATTGTTGAAATATTGGAAGCCCTACAGCAGCGAGGCATCATGCTGGGCGTTGCCTCCAACAAGGTGAACCAGGCAATGGCTCCGCTGATGGCACATTATTTTCCAAGCATCCGTTTTGCGAGTGTGTTGGGACAGCGCGAAGGCATCCCCATCAAGCCAAACCCGCAAATCGTCTTCGACATTATGGAAGCGACAGGTGTAACCCAAGAAGAAACGCTGTATGTGGGCGACACGGGCGTTGACATGGATACCGCACACGGGGCAAATGTTCCTGCGGTGGGCGTGCTTTGGGGATTTAGAGACCGTAAGGAATTGAAAGAACACCAAGCGGAATTCATTATTGACAAACCAATGGAATTATTGGATA
>JAKSMH010000056.1 GCA_024400715.1 Bacteroidales bacterium
AAAAGAACATTTTTAGAATATCCATAGCCGTATTACTTATAGCAGTGGTTGCTGCATGTATCTTCGCTTGCAATAAGGAAAAAGTGGTGAAAGATTCCGCTGTCAAAGAAATAATTGTAAATCAATCAAAAAATGACCTTTCAGGTATTATTGCTACAGCAAAAGAAGGAGATGTGGAAGCACATCTGCTTTTTGACAAAAGCAAATTTGAAAGCGAGTTTCAAGATGGTCTTACTCAATGCCTTGGACAAGAATATATTTTTGACGATATTTCCATTTGAGATGAAAATCCTGCTGACATGAATATTATCCCTGCACTAAGGCTAACCATACTTAATACTATAGATGGAACAACCATTTCCTATTTTATATTGACAAAAAAACATTATAAAGATGGCATTATTTTATATGATATTCCGACAAAAAATGCAAAAGAGAATCCTGTCACAGTTAAATGCACAGGACATAATTGTAAGGGAGGTGGATGTGCATTAAATGTCAGACGCACCGGTTGTAAACCCTGCAGTAACAGGGATGGCAATTGTGATTCTGAAGTAACTTATTCGGGAGAGGTCAACGATCCTGACTTTTCCGCTTTAATTGAAATCTTGAACAAAATCATAGATAAACTTCTCAAATATTTATAAAAGCTATGGATTAGTGGGGGGAAAATACCTTCTCCCACTAATGTTTTCTTCCTATGAAAAGAAACGTCATCTTTATTTTTTTCTCGTTGTGTTTCAGTTTTTTCAACGTGAAAGCACAAGAAACTTCATATTCGAAAGAAGCTACGGCTTTGTGGCGTAAAATTGTTTACGAATTCATGGCTAACCGCGACAAAAATGCCGTTATTCATATCCGTCATATCAATTCTGATACCATTAATGACGCAAATTACATGATTGTAAGAAACAATGAATTTGAGGCATATCTGAATTCGGAATGGGGACGTTACTATAAATTTACCAAAGACAGTGTATATATGGTAAATATTTGGGATAATGAGTTAATGGTCGGTGCTGTTAATGGTGATTTTTATCAAATATTTCATGATCAGGAAATTACAGGTGGAATTCAATATTTTGAATCTTTTCTATACCCTTATTCCAAACATTACTTTTATACTTTTTCGAGTATTCGGGACACGCTTATCAATAATGTAAAATACCAAATTATACAAAGAGATTTCAAAAACCATTTTTGGTATAATCAAACCACAAAAAAATACGATATTCCTAACTTCCATATTGTTGATTACTACTTCAATACCTCAACAGGACTCATCGACCATATTTGTGCCAATCCCACTCCCGAAAGCATCTGTTCTTGGAAAGTAGACTATTATATTGACTATTCTTTCGTAGATTCAGTCGATTTAATCAAAGAAATTTTTGATTTTAATAATCCCCAATATGCTAATTGCTCAAGACATAATGATGAAAGACCACCCTATTCTTGGTCTTTCGATGAAGAAACAAATTCCTCGTCTCTCACTCGGCGAGTGCTTGACTTTCCCATTGTGTCCTTGGCTGGTGACACAACTGCCATAACTAAGGAAAATGGCTGGCTTCTACTTGACTTTTGGTGGTTTTCCTGTCGCTCCTGTATTGAATGGATAGCTGCTTCCTCAAAAGAAAAAGCAGAACACGGGCAACGTATTCTTGAATCTAATGGGATTAAGATCATGTCCATCAACGCCATTTCCGACAATTCGGAGAAATTATCTGAAACAGCCGAAAAATACAATGCCTACGACATAATCTACCACGCCAAGGGAATGGGCAAACTTATCAATATCTACTACATGCCCCAATACTACCTTATATCTCCTAACAAAAAAATAGTATTGAAAACCAATAATTTGGGAGATTATTCGGAAGTGCTAAAGGCAAAACAAAAATGGGAATCCAAACACAAAAGAAAATGAAAAGTAAAATTATTATCTTAATACTTGTTTCGATACTGTCGACTTATTCGATTTGTGCGCAAAAACCTAATGAGGCCATTGTCAGATTTTCCGAAACCACCCACAATTATGACACCATTAAGCTGGGGGAAGAAGCCGTTTGTGATTTCTCCTACAAAAATACAGGTACCACACCTTTCGATATGAGAAAGGAATGGGAACAATAAAGTAATACCTAAGCGGGCGGCCATCAAGCCGCCCATTTTATTATCTTGTGGGCGCGGGTCCTGAGACGCAAGATTTGCGTCTCCACAACCACCTAAACCCTGTACCCTATTCCACAAACTTCAAGAAATTCTCTGTGATATATTGCAGTTGTTCTTCGTCCAATTCGGTGTGCATCGGTAAAGAAACCACGCAGTCGCACAAGGATTCCGTCACTGGAAAATCACTTTTTTCGTAATGCAAATGGGCAAAAGCTTTCTGCAAATGCAAGGGAACCGGATAATAAATCATCACGGGAACGCCTGCCTCCTTCATATTTTCTATTAAACGATATCTGTCAACGTCTTTCAACTTTAAAGTATATTGATGAAATACGTGGGTAGAATAGGAAGCCGTCATCGGTGTCGCAATCTTAGGATGATTGGCAAAGGCCTTATTATAATATTGCGCGGCCTGCTGACGTGCGGCGATGTACTCGTCCAAATGTTTCAATTTCACATCCAATATGGCTGCCTGCATTGAGTCCAAACGTGAATTGACCCCAATCATATCGTGATAATAGCGGGTAAACATTCCGTGATTGACAATGCCCCTGATTTTGTAGTCCAACTCATCATCGTTGGTAAACAAAGCACCTCCGTCGCCATAACAACCCAAATTTTTGGACGGGAAAAACGACGTACAGCCGATGGTTCCCAGCGTGCCACTCTTCTGCAAAGGATAATTGTCAATCATTACTTCGGCACCGATGGCTTGACAATTGTCCTCGATAACCGCCAAACCGTATTTCTCTGCGATTTTGCAGATTTCCTGCATATTGCAGCACTGTCCAAATAGGTGCACAGGCACGATAGCTTTCGTCTTAGGCGTTATCGCCGCTTCCAACTGCCGCACATCCATATTGAACGTATCCGCTTCCACATCAACGAAAACGGGCGTTAAACCCAACAAACCGACGACTTCCACCGTGGCAATAAACGTAAAGGGCGTGGTAATGACTTCGTCACCGGGTTTTAAGTCCAGGGCCATCATAGCCACTTGCAAGGCATCGGTGCCGTTTCCGCAAGGAATCACGTGCTTCACCCTCAGATATTCTTCCAAATGCTGCTGGAAATCCTTGACAGCCGGACCATTGATATACGCCGATGATTCAATAACCTTTAATACGTTAGCATCGATTTCGTCTTTAATCTTATGATATTGACTTTTTAAGTCAACCATTTGAATGGGTTTCATATTGTATTATTTTGAATTGTCAATATATTCTTTTAAATATTTTGCCGTAAAACCAACAGCTTTGGCCATAATTAGCTCCGGCGTGCCTTTTGCCACGATATGTCCACCGTCGCGACCGCCCTCTGGTCCCAAATCAATAATATAATCCGCCATTTTAATGACATCCATATTATGCTCGATAATCACCACCGTATTTCCCTTATCCACCAATTTATTCAAGACATCCATCAGGATTGCGATATCCTGGAAATGCAGTCCCGTAGTGGGTTCGTCTAAAATATATAGCGTCTTGCCAGTATCTTTTTTGGACAACTCTGCCGCCAATTTCACCCGCTGGGCTTCGCCGCCGGACAAAGTCGTGGAAGACTGACCCAAACGCAAATAGCCTAAGCCGACATCATTTAACGTCTTTATTTTCTGAACGATAGAAGGAATCTTGTCAAAAAATTCCAATGCGTGTTCAAAATCCATTTCCAATACGTCATTGATAGACTTTCCGCGATATCTCACTTCCAGTGTTTCGGCATTATATCTTTTACCATTGCAAGCATCGCATTTTACATAGATGTCGGGTAGGAAATCCATTTCAATCACTTTCATTCCAGCCCCCTTGCATTCTTCGCAACGACCACCAGACACGTTGAAAGAAAATCTTCCTGACTTATAACCACGGATTTTAGATTCCTGCAGACCGGCATACAATTGGCGAATATCATCAAACACGCCGACGTAGGTGGCGGGATTGGAACGTGGTGTACGACCAATGGGCTGCTGATTGATTTCGATGACCTTGTCGATATGCTCCAGCCCAAGAATTTCCTTATAGGGAAGCGGTTTTTTATCGGAACGATAAAAATGCTGATTAAGAATAGGAAACAAAGTGTCGGTAATCAGTGACGACTTGCCGCTTCCGGAAACGCCAGTAACACAAATCAAGGTTGACAAGGGAAAATCTACCGTGACATTTTTGAGCGTATTGCCCGAAGCTCCCACAATGGTCAGCTTCTCGCCACTGCCCTTTCTGCGTTGGCTGGGAATTTTGATACGTTTTCGGCCGCTCAAATAGTCGGCGGTAAGCGAATCGGCCTTTAAAATTTCAGGATAAGTTCCGGCTGCCATCAACTGCCCGCCGTGTTCGCCTGCCAAAGGACCGACATCAACGATAAAATCGGCGGCTTCCATAATATCACGATCGTGTTCCACCACAATCACCGTATTTCCAATATCTCTTAGTTCTTTTAACGAATTGATTAAACGATGATTATCCCGTTGATGCAAGCCAATGCTCGGTTCATCCAAAATATAAAGCACATTGACCAATTGCGAACTGATTTGCGTAGCCAGACGAATGCGCTGGGCTTCGCCGCCGGAAAGACTTCGAGCCGAACGATTCAAAGACAAATAGGCGATTCCCACATCACAAAGGAATTTGAGTCGCAAACGGATTTCCCTAAGGATTTCGTAGGCAATCGCATTTTGACGTTCATCCAAGAAGGAAGGAATCTGATCCACCCAACGGGCCAATTCGTCAATATCCATTTGCGCCAGCTCACAAATACTCTTGCCTCCGATTTTGAAGTACTGGGCTTCACGTTTCAAGCGCGTGCCGTGGCATTCGGGACATTCTTTTTCATCTATAAACTGATTCACCCACTTCCGAATAGATGCCGGTGCCGTTTCAAAGTCGATATCGCGCAAAAAACTCACCACACCTTCAAAATGAACCTTCGTGGGAGACAGTCCGACCACATCCCGCTTCACATATAAAGGATCGGCCATTCCGTAGAGGATTTTATCCATTACTTCTTCTGGAATTGAGGAAATGGGATCGGTCAACTTGAAGTTGAATTTTTCCGCCAAGGCCTCCAATTGCTTAAAAATCGGAGTATTTTTGTACGGACCGATTGGTGCTAAGCCGCCTTCTTTGATGGACATTGATGCGTCGGGGATGATTTTGGACATTTCCAGCTCTGCCACATAACCCAAGCCATTGCATTTAGGACAGGCGCCATAGGGCGAATTAAAGGAAAACGTGTTGGGTTCGGGCTCAGGATAGGAAATTCCCGTCGTGGGGCACATCAGATATTTGCTGTAATTAAACGATTCACCATTTTCGTTGTCTAATAAGATAATAACGCCCTTGCCCTGCTTGAGCGTCAGTCTTAAACTATTGACTAAACGCTGACGGGACAATTCTCGCACCACCAAATTATCAATGACCAAATCAATATCGTGGATTTTATACCTATCCAGTTGCATATTGAACTCCACGCCTTTGATTTCGCCATCAATACGGCATTTCACGAAGCCCTGCTTCCGTACGGTCTCAAACAACTCCTTATAATGTCCCTTACGACCTTTCACCAAGGGAGCCAAAAGCGTAATATCCCGGCCTCCGAACTTATGTAGAATCAATTCTATCAACTCCCTTTCTGTATAGCGCACCATTTTTTCGCCCGTATTGTATGAGTAGGCATCGGCCACGCGGGCATATAGCAAACGAAGAAAGTCATACACTTCCGTAATGGTGCCGACCGTTGAGCGGGGATTTTTATTGACCGTTTTCTGCTCAATGGAAATTACAGGATTCAGTCCTGTGATTTTATCCACTTCGGGATGTTCCAAATTGCCAATAAACTGGCGAGCATACGAGGAAAATGTCTCCATATAGCGGCGTTGACCTTCGGCGAAAATCGTATCGAAAGCCAGCGATGACTTTCCGCTGCCACTCAATCCAGTAATGACGGTAAGTTTATTTTGAGGAATAGTAAGAGAGATATTTTTCAGGTTATTGACTCTTGCTCCAGTAATAACCAGCTGATCTTCTTTATATTCCGGATTTTTCATTGCTACAAAATTAAATGTGCAAAATTACGGATTTTTTGACAAAAATATACTATTTTTCAATTTTGCAGATTCAACTGCAGATTCAACTAGCAAAGTTATAAAAAATCATCAAAATTATCCCCTTTACGTCTTGTAAAGAGATTCCGACCTCCGCTTTGTTTCGGCGGAATGGCGGCAACGAAAAGTAAAGCCAGATATAACCAAAAGAAAGTAATCAAAGAAAGGTTTTCCGCTGCTCAAGCGGAGGATATAGATAATGGATGCCAGCGACAGATGCCCGGAAGACTGAACCTTGTTGTGATTCCAATGTTTGCCCGTCACGGCGGAGACACATGTATAACGACGAGTAGAGACGTAGTGCTGAGGTGAACACTAAATTAACCCTAAATCTATAACGTTTCTATTTCCTCTTCAGACAGACTGGTTATTTCGGCAATGAGGGTGACATCAAGACCTTTTGCCAGCATATTGCGGGCGACTTCGAGATTCCTTTTGGCTTCGCCAATCGCTTCGCCAATCGCTTCACCTTCCGCTCTTCCTTCTTCTCTTCCCTTTTCCATGCCTTTTTCCATGCCCTTCTCCATGCCGTCAAGGAAGGCCTCCTCGCGAACCAGTTCCATGCCGCTCTGCACGTCGGCGTAC
>JAKSMH010000057.1 GCA_024400715.1 Bacteroidales bacterium
TTTGACGTGGTTGATTTCCAGCGTCGCGTGCAGGTCGCGAGCA
Organism: Bacteroidales bacterium; assembly: GCA_024400715.1. The sequence goes on from JAKSMH010000057.1 coordinate 44, forward strand.
ACACCGTAATGACAGATGGCGTCACTTCGGTTCGGCGTCAGTCCGATTTCAAAAATCCAATCTGACTGTACATTGAAAATTTGGGCAGCGGGAGTGCCGGGAACCGTATCTTCTGGCAGCACCATAATGCCGTCGTGGGAAGTTCCAACACCGATTTCGTCTTCCGCACAAATCATACCTTCTGAAGGAACCCCTCTTAATTTTGATTTTTTTATCGTGAAAGATTCGTCGCCGTCGTATAAAACCGTGCCAATCGTGGCAACGATGACTTTTTGCCCTGCGGCAACATTGGGCGCTCCGCATACGATGTTCAATGGCGTTTCTTGACCGACATTAACGGTGGTTACGTGCAAATGGTCGGAATCTGGATGCGGTTCGCAAGTGAGCACTTCTCCCACAACCAAACCTTTCAATCCTCCCTTGATGGATTCGTATTCTTCTAAGCCCTCGACCTCTAAACCACTGTCAGTTAGATATTTGCCTGCTTCTTCGGCACTGAGATCGCATTGTACGTATTGCTTGAGCCAATTATATGATATTTTCATAAATGATGATTTTATTCCATATTAAAATAAAATGCAAATATACAAAACAATTCACAATGCACAATTACTATTGTACAAATTTCTTAAAAAAAGTCTTCTGTGATTTGATGGTTGGAACCATGTTCCTTTGGATTATTTCACCTTGATTTTCTGCCCTAATTGCAAAATGCTATTTTCTTTGATATGGTTGAGTTGGCAAAGCTTTTCAACGGTGGTGTGGTACTTCTTTGAAATCGCGTAAAGCGTGTCGCCTTTTTTGACAATGTGGACCGAAACCGACGAGTCGTTGTCGTTGGCGTCTGCCTTGTCGGTTTGCGTTGCGCTTTCTTCTACTGTACCCGTCATCCCGTTGATAATTTTGAGTTTGATGGCGTTACGGTCAATGTTTTGGTAGGCCGCGCTCATAGCATTGACATCGATGGTGACGTCTTTGTTAACTTTTCTCGGAGAATCGGTTTTGGAATGCGAAAACAACCATTGGTAGGTTTCCTTGATATAGAAAATTTTGGCTAAGGCGGAGTGACTTTGTCCAGGCAGTTTGCCGAAGCGAAGCAGCGAGGTGTCGCCACATTCGGCCATCGCCTTGACTACTTCTTGAGAGCGGGAAATGGGTACGGCCCTGTCCGCCGTACCGTGTAAAATGTACAATGGCACCGTGTTGAGTCCGCAATGCGACTTGAGGTTGCTTCCGCCGCACAAGGCCATCGCCGCCGCGACTTTTTCGGGGTAGGTGCCTACAAATTCAAAAGTGCCGAATCCGCCTAAACTCAACCCTAAAACATAAAGTCGATTGCTGTCTCCGGCAAAGTGTTCTTCAGCCCAGTTGACAATGTTGAGCAGTTTCTTGGCATTCCAAGCACCTCCCGGATTTTGCGGCGCAATAATCACGGCATCAATGTCACGGCCCAATGCCAACGCGTCCAAACAGCCGTAACGGCGAACCCTGGACAGGTCGTTGCCGCACAGACTATGGCCGTGAAGGAACAGTAGATAGGGCTTGTCGTGTGAAGTCGAATCATAATCCGCCGGCGTGTAAATCCAAAAGTTATAACCTTCTTTTACTACATTTTTGTATGAGGCAAGCGTTTGAGACTGACCCCAAAAAGGTATGGTAAGCAGTATAAATAAAAAGGCTTTTTGGATGATTTTCATAAGAAATTATTTTTTTGAATCCTTTTTTTCGTCTTTGAGTTGGCCAATCGTGGTACACGGATTATAACCCAATTGTTGTAAAAGCTTGATTTGCGCGCCAATCTTGGATTCAAATTGTTTGTAGTTTTTCTTTTCCTTGGGAGTCCAGACACATTCGGACAAAGCGCAGAGTCTTGGCAGCAACATAAACTCGGCGTGGTCGTAGGTGAAAATGAACTCGGACCACAGATTGCATTGTCCGCCTTTGATGAACTTTGCTTGCTCTGCCGTGAGTGATTCGGGAATCGGCTCAAAGGCGTAGGCCTTGGGCAGTGGTACCCAGCCGCCAATGGCCTTGGGCTGGGTTTCGGGTTCGTCTTGATAATAGTCGTAATAGCAAAATTCAGTTGGCGACATAATAATCTCGTTGCCTTGTTGTGCCGCCTTGATGGCGGTTTCCTTGCCGCGCCACGATTGCACCGTGGCCGTTGATGAAACGCCGCCATCTAAAATCTCGTCCCAACCAATGATTTTTTTGCCTTTGGCGTTGACGTGTTTTTCCATTTCACTAACCATCCAACCCTGTAATTCTTCCTCGTTATGCAATCCTAATGCTTTGATTTTGGCCTGACATTTGGGGCAAACTTTCCAATTGTCCTTAAAGGCTTCGTCGCCACCGATATGTACATATTCGTAGGGGAAGAGCTCAATGACTTCATCAATGACGTTTTTCAGGAATACCATCACCTCATCGTTGCCGCCGCAAAGGATGGCTTTGGGAGGCCAATAGGGACCGATGGCCACTTCGTACGGAAAATCGTCGCAGGCAAATTGCGGAAAGGCCTTCAAAATGGCCGAAGAGTGTCCGGGCATTTCAATTTCGGGAATGACGTCGATATGGCGGAGAGCCGCGTAAGCCACGATTTCGCGAATCTGGTCTTTGCTGAAATAGCCGCCGTAAGTGCATTTTTCCCCTTTTCGAGCCGGCTCGGCCTCGCCCCAGGGAACATTGCTGCGGTCAACACGCCAAGCCCCGATTTCAGTGAGTTCAGGATAGCGGTCAATCTGAATACGCCAACCGTGGTCGTCCGTCAGGTGGAAATGAAATTTGTTGAGCTTGTACAAGGCCATCACGTCCAAATGTTTCTTCACCTCGTCAATGTTGAAAAAGTGACGGCAAACGTCCAGATGGCTGCCACGCCATTCAAACCGCGGATAATCCGTGATGCTTACGCAAGGAACATTTAAGTCAACGGCTTTCCCCGTGCCCGCATTTTGAGGCACCAATTGGATTAATGTCTGAAAGCCGTAAAACAACCCGGCATCAGTATTGGCACTGACAATAATCTGGTCTTTGTCAACCGAAAGTTGGTAGCCTTCCTCTCCCAAAACACGATTGTTTTCTTTATTTATACTAAATAGGATGGCGTTTTTATGGCCTGAAGAAATGAAAATAGGAGAAAAACCTAAGAAATTCGCATAGTTTTCCTTGATATATTGTCGTGTGTAACTGTCTTTCGACAAATCCTGAAAAACAAGCACCGTATTGGCATTGATGACAAAATTTCCGTTGCCGACGGTCATTGAAACAGGTTCTGGAACGATGTGGACAGCTTGCCGTTTCGCTGCATTTACCTGAAAATTGCAGAACAGTAGGGTGATGATAACAAAGAGGAATGTTTTTTTCATTGTGTTGAATTATTATTTTCTGAAGTTGCAAATTTACACAAAATTTGTTTTTAGCGCTTGATACACATTAAAAAATATTGCTCGGCTCAAACAGGGCATCCATCGTCACGGTGCTGTTAAAGATTCCCGCATGAATGTTTTCCCGTAATCCGTAAGTGGTTACCAAAACGTTATGCAGGGCATATTTTGTTTTCGTATGATGGGCAAAAGTATCAGTCCTGTTTCGTAAATGATTTTCGTATTCCGCAGTGACGATGTATTCCGACTTGCTGTATTTCATCTCGCATAAATCAATGACATGATCGCCGCGACAAAGCAACAAGTCAATTTGTGCACCCGACCATTCGGTGCCGTCTTTGTCAATTTGTTTAGGACACGACCACGAACTGATGTTTGTAAGTACCCCTCTGATGCCTAATTTGATTCTGATTTGCTCAATGTGGTGTAGGCATACTTGTTCAAAGGCATAACCTGCCCATGCGTTTCTTTTTGTTTCAGGAAGATTTGACCAATAATGTTCGTCTATGCCATGCTTTTCATTGATGAATTTCAAATAAAATAAAGAATATAAATCAGTCAACTGGTAAAGCATTCCGCGCTCCTTTTTCCCGTACGCCGCATATTTGCGTATAAAGTCGCATTTGCAAAGATTCTCTATGATTTCTGACAATGAGCCTCCATCGTTGACTTTTAACGATTCCTTTATTTCTTTCAAGGTCAGACCTTTGTTCTTTTTGGCAACTGCTTCGACGACTTGCTTGTAAATTGCAGACGACTTGAACAGTGAACGGAACAGAAAGTCGTATTCCATCTGCAATGGCGCACCCTTGCGAAAGAAAAGGTTGTTGATGTTCTTTTCAAAAGGCAGGTCTTTTTCCAGCATGTTGAGGTAGTAGGGAATGCCGCCGAAAATCATATATGCTTCCAAAATCTGATAACGATTCCATACGATGCCTTTCTGCTTTTTCAGGAAATCCTCAACCTCGTGCAAATTGAAGGGTGCAAGGTAAATCGAACGGCTGCAGCGACCATAAAGTCCACCCTTGTCGCCAATTATCTTGTTAAGCATCCAGCTGGTAGAGGAACCGCAAACGATGAGTTTGAGCCCTTTGCGAGTGGATGCCCAGCTGTTCCAGAAATAGGTGAAAGCCTTTAGAAAATTCGATTTCGGCGTTTCCATCCAAGGCAATTCGTCTAAAAAAATAACAAGACGCTTTTTTTTGATGCCTGAAAGATAAATCCTCAACTGATTAAATGCTTCGAACCAGGTTTTCGGTGTGGCTCGTTCTTCTCCGCTGTATTGCTGTAAAGTGTTTTGAAAAAGTGCAAGTTGCACCTTTTGTGGTGTATCAAAGTTGCCCGTAAAGAAAAAGTCGAATTGCTCGTCAAAATATCGTTTTACGAGAAAAGTCTTGCCCACACGCCTACGCCCATACACTGCTATAAGGTTGGCACCTTTCTCTTTGCAAAGCAAGTCGAGTAACCGTTGTTCATATTCCCGTCCTATGATTTCTATGTTTGCCATAACGATTTGTTTTTCAGGGTGCAAAGATACAATTTATTTTTTTACAACAATTATTACTCGTCCGTAACCATAATTTTTTTACCACTTACGGACGAGTGATGATTGTTTATTTGTCCGTAAGACTATTTGTTTTACTATTTACGGCCAACTAATAATCTATTGCTCGTCCGTAACTATAATTTTTTGCTACTTACGGACGAATAATAAATCATTATCTTTCTGAATAATCCCTTTTAGTCTTGTAATGAGATTCTGACGAAGCGTGGCGAAGGCGGAATGGTGACAGTTGCTTTTTACAATTTTCAACCATAAAGTGAAGCCGGTTGAAGACGTTGGCTTCGGAGGTGCCGCTGTCAAAGTCCAAGAAAAGCAGGCTGAGTTGCGGATAAACCTGTTTGATTTTTTTCTCCACGCCTTTGGAGATAATGTGGTTAGCTATGCAGCCAAAAGGTTGCAAACTGATGATGTTTTGAATGCCGTTTTCTGCCAAATGGCAGATTTCCCCAGGCAGAAACCAGCCCTCGCCAAAGTCCCCCGCCATATTGACCACTTGTTCCGCTAACTTGGCATCTTCAAAAATGGGCGTGAGCGGCCGGTAAAACGGAAAGTCCGAGCAAATCTGGTTGAATTGCTGAATCTGCTTAAATAAACGCTTGTAAACCCAATCATTGATCCATTGGGGAAACCGCACTTCTTTGATGTGAAGCTGTCGGTTGATGTGGTTGTTGGCAAATCCGGTCGTGAGGAATCCGATGAAGGCGGGCGGAACCACTTCCACGCCGTGCTCCTCCAACCACTTTACCACGAATTTATTGCTAAATCCGTTGTATTTGACGTAGATTTCCCCTACCAGACCAATCGCAGGAACTTTTTTCTCGCGATCCGCGGCTGAGCTAAATTCTTGTACGGCTTCTGCTAATAATTTTAATAATCCATTGCTATTATTGGCTTCAATAATGGGAAAGGCCTTTTCTGTGTATTTTTTTCTTAGGATTTTGACAGATCCAGGCACTTTTTCACGAACAACGGCGGCGTGGTATAGTTTGGATAGACAGTCGGCATAGAGTATGGTGTGTAGGGTAAGCTTGAGAATCTTTTTCCAGGGAATGGTAAATCCCGGCTGCGCTGCCGACACCGATGCGCTTAATGCCAACGAAATGACCGGAATTTCCTGTAATCCCGCATTGACGAAGGCGTTCTTAATCAAAGAATAATGGTTGGACGCACGACATTGTCCCCCTGTCTGCGTTATGACGACGGCCGTTTCTTTCGGGTCAAATTGACCTTCCAATAGGGCTTTCATAATACTTCCAACGACGATGGTGGCAGGATAACACACCTCGTTGTTGGCATATTTTAAGCCAATTTCGGCGGCTTCCTGATTGCCGGTGGGAAGATTGATGAGTTTGTATCCAGCAACTTTGAAAACGGAAGGAAAAAATTCAGAATATCCTTCGGCAAAGTAGGGCGCAATCAATGTTCGATATCGTTCTTTTGCAGTAAAGGTCTTGGTCGTGACGTAAGGTGCCGGCTCTGCCTTTTTACTAAGGCACCTCGTGGGTTCTTGGGTGCTGCCATTCCCTTCGTTATTCCCTTCAACCGATTCCACCAGCGAACGAACCCTCAAACGCAGCGAACCGATATTGTTGACATCATCGATTTTCAGAATGGTGTGGTTTTTGTGAAAACGCTTCAAAATGGTGTTGACTTCGTCTAGGATGAAGGCATCCGGACCGCAACCAAAAGAGGTGAGCTGTACGAAATGAAGTTTCGAATATTCGTGATTGCCAACAAAATAGGACGCTTTGAAG
>JAKSMH010000058.1 GCA_024400715.1 Bacteroidales bacterium
AAACAAAAATAAAAAAAATACGCAACTCTTGCCCAATATCCATATTTTAATTGAATTAAAAACGACTCCGATTATTTACACCTTTCCTCTATAATACATCGTGGTTTCCTGTGTCTTCTGGAACAACTGTCGGCACAAGCCATTGATTTGTTCTTCACTCACCGCAAAATATCTCTTTATCTCGTCATTAAAGTCTTCCACACGGCTAAAACATTCCGACACCGCCAAGGAAGAAGAACGGTCTTCAATTTTGATATCATTCTGTAAGATAATCGTTTCCACCCTATTCTTCACCTTTTGCAGCTCTCGCTGTTGGATCAATTTTTCGGGAAGTTGGTATAGATAATCACACAAAATCCGATCTGCCTCTTCAATTTTGACATTTTCATCCGGACGGCCGCCAACGACAAACACGCCAGGATCAAGTGTACCCGTTACGTAGGCACTGATATCCGTAAAGACATGTCGATCCAACACCAATTCTTTATACAGGAAGGAAGACTGTCCGCTTCCGAACAAATCCGACAGCAAGTCGTAGGCATAAAAATCATCATCCAGACGACCGCAGGTAGGCCATCCCTTAAACAGCATATCGGCAGGAACATCGCGACGAACTTCCAAGAAGCGACTTTGCGTCTGAGGCGATTCTTTGGGAAAATTTTTGCAGACAGGATTGCCTGACGGAATATCGCCGAACCATTTTTCGACCAAGGGCACAATTTCTTCAAAACGAACATTTCCCGCCACCGTCAAAACCGCATTATTCGGACGATAAAAATGATAGAAGAACTTCTTCATATCATCCATCGTCACTTTTTCTATATGACTGATTTCCTTACCGATAGGCAGCCATTGATAGGGATGTTTCTGAAAATAGAAATCATTAAAGAGCATCCACATATCACCGTATGGACGATTCAGAAAATTCTCCTTAAACTCTTCAATCACCACCTGTTTTTGGACATCCAACTTCGGCTGTTGGAAGGCCAACTCCATCATACGGTCCGACTCCAACCACAAGGCGTGCTCAATATTCACAGCCGGAAGGGTAATATAGTAATGCGTGATATCCTGCGTCGTATAGGCATTGTTTATGGCACCCACCTTTTGCAATTGGGCATCATAATCCGCAATATTTTTAGAGCCAGTGAACATAAAATGTTCAAAAAGATGCGCCATACCGGTCATTTCGGGCGATTCGTCACGCGAGCCGACATTATACACCACGTTACACGAGGCCAAGGGAGTTGTATGGTCTTCGTGAACAATCAGACGAAGACCGTTGGGGAATATATGTCTTTTAAATTGAAGCGGCATCTTAACGAATAATGGTTACATCTCCCCTTTTGATAAGTTCCTGGGATAAATTATTATACCGAACATATTGAATGAAATAGGTATAAATTCCAGCAGGACAGGGTTTTCCGTTGAAATTCGTGCCATCCCAAAATTGTTCGGGATTATCGGCAGTAAACACCAAACTGCCGTGTCTATCGAAAATAGAAATGGAATACTTGGCCACATTAGTCACCACGGGAGCGAACACATCGTTCAGTCCATCATCGTTGGGTGTAAACGAGTTAGGCACATAAAGCACGTGATTATCCACCACCGGGACTGTTTCGGTGTAAGTATCTTCGCAAACCGCATTATCACGGTCCGTCACGGTCAATACCACATTATAGGTATCCTCATTGGTATAAATATGCGATGGATTTTCCTCGGAACTAACAGAACCGTCACCAAAGCCCCAGTGATAGTTAACATTGTCACCGACAGAATTATTGGTAAAGAATACGGACTGACCGACTTCGGCTTCCAAAGGTTCAAGTGTGAACGCGGCCGTGGGATTCACCCCCGCCGTGATATAATTCGGCAAGGTTATCTCCGCTGCGCAAGCCAACGCTTCGTAAGCCTGATAATATATGGTATAATGGCCCGGAGCGGTAAAGGTATAAGTTTGGTGATCGCCATAAATCGTATCACTCATCGTAGGCGAGGAAATAATCCATTTATGGGTTGATGCCGGTGTTGCCGTTGAAGAGAAAGTCACCTCTTCGGGCACGCAGATATTGTTGGGGGCGATGCTGTAATGGCCTTGAATCGTAGGCGTTCCCGTAATCAAGGCGGTATGGTAGGCGGTATCCACCAAGCAACCCCAGCGGTCGCTGACAGTAACCATAAACGTCGTATTTTCGGTAATATCGGCATCGGTTTCACGAGCGTGGGGGTTGTTCAGCGGAGCAGACGGTGTCCAATTATACTTCAGCGGTTCGGTGCCGCCCGTCATCTGCAATTCTACGTGGTTACATTGATCACAATAAAAAATGCTATCGCTTGTCAAGGTAAACAGATTATTGTCAATCATAACCAATTCTACTGAATCGAACTGGGAATATCTGCTCGTTGTTCCATTAAGATAACGGAACTGCTCGCAAATGATGGTTTCGTAAACCAACTTCACCGTCTTCACCTCTCCTGGATTGAAATGAGCTGATTGCGCACATACCACATGCATGTGAACGGCCGTATCCCCTTCGTAAAACGTAAAAGGAATATTGTCTCTAAGCGTATCCACCTGTCCATTGGAGCGGTCTCGCAACACATAAAAATCCGTTCCATTAACCGCCGTTCCGCCCGTGGTAACCAAATTCACATTCACAGAATATTCCAAAACATCCTGATAACGCAGACTCACGTTAGCGATATTACAGTTTTTGATAATGGTATCATTGTCCTCCATCGTCATTGCGTGTTCCAAGAAAAACGAAGGCACCTCAAAACTACCCTGCTTTAGAAACACGCCCGAATCGTATGCGTCATCAGAAGCATTGGCAATGGAAATCTTCATTTGATATTCGGAACAAGGACAAAGCAATTGAGAGGCCTCCAATTCCGTGGTATAGCCATCATATTGCACGACCTGACCGCCCGCATTGTTTACATAAAAACGACTGTATGCCAATGAAGTGCAATCGTCCGCAGAATATGAGCCACCAGGCGTTCCCGGATTTACCGCATTGATGCTCACGGGGATATTTCCCGAACCTGGAATAATCGCCACATTCTTGGTGACCACCTGCTGGGTAACCGCGTCAGGCCCCTTCAAGAAGAAACCAAAAACATCATTATAATCCGAGCAAACATATTCGGGATATTCTTCGGAACCAAAAATATACTTAAAGGAAAACGAAGGCGTCAGATAACAGTTGAAATTAAACTGCAAAACAGAAGCATTACTTAAAGTTGCCGAAATCAAACCTTGTAAATCCGGATCCACGGAAGCCTGATTCACACCCACAGTGTTGCTTTCACTTGGGGAATTATTGGGACCTGGTGCCACATTAATATTTCCCGTTGTCAAAATAATACCCGACTGAAAAGGGAAGGAAGGGTTGGTATTGGTAAAGCGACCCACCTGTGAACCATTGATATTATTGGCACTCCAATTGAACTTGCAATCGTGCAAAGTCACACCTTCGGCAGCCAAATAACCATTTATCAAGGCATCTGGAGAGATTCCGTTGACGGGGATTGTTGTGATGGCCTGGGCAGAAACACTCATCCAAGCTAAAAGCAGGTATATTCCCATAGACATTGACACAAGTAGTTTTTTCATATTTTACAGATTTAATTTTATCATTAAGAATTAAACACGAAACGAATTAGAACGCCAAAGTTACACGAAAACTTATCCTTATAACCTTCCAAACCAAACTTGCTGGCGGAAAAATAAAAATTGGGATCAATAGAAACCACCTTGTTAAAGGCGATTTTCAAGCCAAAGCAGGCCGAAAAGCCAAAACCCGGACCGCCATAACGCACTTTGGAACCATCAGACTGCACCCCAGGGATATTTTGCTGATAATTATTCAGCAAGTCGTATGTCAAAATTTTGTTTCGGTTGTCGTCATAAAAATAGGCCTCCATTTTTTTGACACGCACGAAATTGAATTGCAGTCCCGCCTCCAAATAGGGTTTTACGATGGACTTGGTAGAGAACACGTAACAGGCGGACAAGTCGAACATAGAGCGGTCCTCACGACCTACAATATATTGATTATCCAGCATTCCCGTTCGATTACCGATATTTCCGGATGGAGCCGCATACAACATTCTAAACCCTCCGTTGGCAATCAAATGCGCGTAGGAATAGGTCAACTGAATGCCCCAGTTTTTCGCAAGGCGGTACTTCACGCCCAATTGAATGAACACGCTGACCTTGTAGCTCGTGTTGCCTAACGGACCGTCCAGATAAACCGAATCGCTAATATATGGATAATAGTTTTTAACTGTCCTATTGATTTCGTCATACCAATACTTATTACCGAAGATATAGCCGAGATTATTCTCGTTTTCGAGACTTCCGTTATAGTATTGGGCATTATATTTCGAACCGAAATAGCATCCGCCGGCGATGATGAAATTGAAGCCTTGGTCTTCGATATCATCCGTATCGCGTTGTTTGTTATTCTTTTCATAAGACTCACGATGATGGTTTTTCTTCCATTCCTGAGAGAAAGCCGTAGTGCCGACCAGCAAAATCAAAGCAAGCAACAAAATCTTCTTCATCATAGTCTTCTTAAAAATAACATTAAAAACCGTTATAAGTGAACGCATTCGCCGTAAGCGGCAGCGGCAGCTTCCATAATGGCTTCGGAAAGCGTCGGATGAGGGTGAACGGCGTGGATAATATCTGGGCCGGTTACCTTCAGACTGCGGGCCAGCACGGCACCCGAAATCATTTCGGTCACGTTATCGCCAATCAGGTGACAGCCGAGCCATTCGCCGGTATTCTTGTCAAAGATGAGTTTCACCATACCATCGCGGCTGCCTGAAGCGGTTGCCTTGCCAGAAGCCGTGAAAGGGAATTTGCCGATAAGCACCTCGCGGCCTTGTTCCACGCACTTGCGTTCGGTCAAGCCCACGGAAGCGATTTCGGGGGTGGTATAGGTACAACCGGGGATGTTGCCATAATCCACCGGTGTAGGATTCAGGCCTGCGATTTTTTCAACGCAAACCAAGGCCTCGTGGGATGCCACGTGAGCCAAGGCTGGACCATGGACAATATCACCAATGGCGTAAATACCGTCCTGATTGGTTCGATAATAGTCGTCCACCACCACTTTGCCGCGTTCGGTTGCCACACCGTATTCTTCCAAACCGATGCCTTCCAAGTTGGTGATAACGCCAACGGCCGACAAGACGATTTCGCATTCCAATTCCACCATATTGCCTTTGGCATCCTTAACGGCCACCTTACACAAATCTCCAGTAGTATCCACGCTTTCGACGGCTGCCGAAGTCATTGTCTTGATACCGGCCTTACGGAAAGAGCGTTCCAATTGTTTGGAGATTTCCTCATCTTCAACGGGAACCAGATTAGGCATATATTCGACGATAGTCACCTTCGTGCCCATAGAAGCATAGAAAAATGCCAATTCGCTACCGATAGCGCCAGAACCCATCACCACCATCGTTTCGGGGAGTTTGGGCAGCGTCAAGGCCTCACGGTAACCGATAATCTTCTTTCCGTCCTGCTGAACATTAGGCAAGGAACGAGAGCGAGCACCAGTTGCCAAGATGATATGATTGGCTTCATACAGTTCCACACTGCCATCGGCCTTGGTCACCTCTACCTTTTTGTCTTTTACGATTTTACCGAAGCCATTGATGACTTCCACGTTGTTCTTTTTCAGCAGGAACTGCACGCCCTTGCTCATCATATCGGCCACGGTACGACTGCGTTTGACCACAGCTTCAAAATCGGCGGTCACGCCTTCTATGGAAATGCCATAATTGGCTGCGTGTTTCGCATAGTTAAACACTTGGGCCGACTTCAGCAAGGCCTTGGTTGGGATGCATCCCCAATTCAGGCAAATGCCACCGACTTCGGCACGTTCAACAACGGCTACCTTCATATTCAACTGGCTGGCGCGAATCGCAGCCACATAACCTCCGGGACCACTCCCGACAACAATCAAATCGTAATTCATAGTATATAGTTTAGTTTTTATAATTTGCTTTAATTTGCAAAAATACAAAAACTATTTAGATGAGACCATTTTTAGAATTATTTTTTATTTCTGTGAGCTGTGAGCTGTGAGCTGTGAGCTGTGAGCTGTGAACTGTGAGCTGTGAGCAGTGAACTGTGAACTGTGAACTGTGAACTGTGAGCAGTGAGCTGTGAATAGTGTAGATGAGTAGAGAGGTAGAGGAATTAAGATCGTTTATATTCTCCGCATTTCAAGAGGTCGTCCCTTTCTTTTGCATCTTTTCTTTGGGGTGGCAAAGAAAGTATCGGAAAATGGTATTGCCCTTTCAGGCAACAGGTCCAACAAAACCTTTCCCACCGGAGATGCATTCTCTGGAGATGAAGGCAGTCTGGTAGATGATGCCTAAAAGGCATTGTCTTGGGTAACCCCGCACAAACCCGAAAGGGTGCAGCGTGGGGAGATGGCAGGTATCGTGGTCATAGCGCGGCACCCGAGAAGGCATCCACGAAGCCAACAGGAACCTGCCGCGCAATTGTCACGGAATTGACGATACAAACTTCGATGAAGTTTCAAGAAAGACATCCTTCCAAATTTATAAGAATATTTTTAACATATCAAATTTTTATTTGTTAATTTAATTCACTATCAATCTGAATATTAGACAAGTAAAAAATTTTGCCAAATTGTATTTTCGTATGTTTTATTTGTTTATTTTTGCAACTCGTTAGTCTAATT
>JAKSMH010000059.1 GCA_024400715.1 Bacteroidales bacterium
TAAGTGGTCAGCGGGCTAGTCATCGGCTGAAGCAAACCCAGACCATGTACTACGGCCAAAAACTCGCCGATATTGTTGCTTGCGCCATCGTAGGGTCCTCGGTGACACCACTCCTTCTTGGTCGCGGTATGCACGCCGCGATATTCCATTTTCTTGGTCACCGTATTCCACGCCGCATCCACCGACAAGCTGTCCCAAACCGGTGCGGGTTCACTACTACTTAAGAAACACAGTTTGGCGGGAGCTGTCGTGTAAAGCTGCATCTTGCGGTACTGTTCATATCCCATTCCGAAAGCCTGCTCTGCCTCCAACTTTGACTCAAAAGACTTGTACTTGGCCCCTTCAAACTGATCAACTTGTGCCTTACAACTTTCCCAATTGTCAAAGATACCGGCAATACGTCCGTTCCATACAACATAAAATTTTTTCTTAGTAGTCATTTGATTAACGAGTTATAATTTTTTCTATCTTTGCATTAATAATTTCCAAAAATAACAAACATCTTCTTATGGAAAGATTAAACATCAAAAAACTTATCAACATTTTTTCTATCAGCTTGATTTGTTGTATATTAGTAATATCTTGTAACAAAAAGAAAGACAGCATTGCCTTTGAACAGACCGTCACTTTTGAAAATTCCAATTGGGATTTCACCCACCGAACCCTCGAATTTGACGCCAATATCACGGACACGATCTCTCCTTATCGTATTGAAATGGAATTAAAATACGGTCCCGACGATGAACGTGTCGATGAGATGCCCGTCAGTTTCTCGGTTACCGCTCCCGACGGGGCAAAGTCATCCGTTCCCTCTGCTTTTCTGTTTAAGGATGAAGAAAACGGCAGCGACATTGCCTTGTCCACGGCTAAAGCCAGCCAATCTCAGTATCGCGTGCTCTACGAAAAAAAATATTTCAATTGCTCCGGTGTGTATCATTTTCGTCTGAATCGCCATTCCGAGAAATTCGACAACTACAACATACAGTCCCTCACCTTGCGCGTGGTTAAGATTTAAGCTCTAAACAAAGTGCTCCGCAATCCGCTTCATTTCTGAAGACACATTATTGTTTTCATATAAAATGCCGTAGATAGTTTCCACAATGGGAATATCCGCGTGAAATTCCTTGTTCATCTCGTGAATACAACGACAGGAGAAATAGCCCTCCGCAATCATATTCATTTCCAAGCGAGCCACTCTCACAGACAAGCCGTGGCCAATCATATTGCCGAAAGTACGATTTCGACTATAACGGGAATAGGCCGTCACCAACAAATCGCCCAAATAGACCGCATCGGAAATGTGACGTTGCTCATCCGGACACACTTGAGTGACAAAACGTTTCATTTCTTTCAGACAATTGGCAATATAGGCGGCAATAAAATTGTCTCCATAGCCCAAACCACTATAAATGCCGGCACCCAAGGCATAAATATTCTTCAGCACGATAGCCATCTCCGCTCCCATAATGTCGCGTGAAACGGAAGCTCGCACATATCTGTTCGTGAAAAACTTAGCCACAATCGTCGCCAACTCTTCACTTTCAGAAGCCGCGGTCAAAAAGGTGAACTTTTCCTGCGCCACTTCCTCCGCATGCGATGGACCACTGATAATGGCCAAATTGGATGCCGGAACATTAAATTCAGTTTTCAGATAATCCGTAATCACCTGCATCGTTTCAGGAACGATACCCTTAACGGCATTGATGATCTTCTTATGATTGAGACGGCTTTTCTTCAACGGTTCCAAGGTCTTGTGCAGGAACGCAGATGGCGTAACCAAAATCACATAATCCGACTTGGCCACCACCTGGCGCAGGTTCGTGCTGATTTTCACATCCCTGGGATTAATATAGACCTGGCTCAAATACAAAGGATTATGACCGTATGTACTAATCCCCTGGACAATTTCTTCTTCACGCACCCACCAATGAATGTGTTCCAAATTCGCCGACAATATTTTTACGATTGCCGTTGCCCAACTGCCTCCTCCAATCACAGCCACACGATAACGCAATCTTGTCTTTTTCCGCCTTGCCGGGGCTAACATAACTTCAGAAATCACATTCGCTAATTCCATATTAAAACTTTTTAACACTTATACGCAAGCACAAAATTTAAAATTTAACATTTTTTAGGATGCAAAAATACGAAAAAATTGCAAACAAAAACACTTGTCTGCAATAAATAAAAGAATTATTTCGATTTTATAGATTTTCGGGCACGCCTGAGCCGTCCCGTCACCACCCAGCATTACTCTCAACTCCGTTTTCCAATCTATTCGTTTGCCTTTCCGAAAACGCGGTCAATTAAAAAAACGAATTCTTCGTAGGGCGGTGTGCCGCGCAAGTCACTTAGGGCATCCGCCACCAAGCGGTAACGCCAGGCGATATCCTTTTTGCCACCGGGTGCATGGAAACGTCCCCACAATTCATCACCAATTTTTTCATAGTCGGCAGCAATCGTACGCATATTGGACAATTTATCTCCCATAGCCACGATTTTCGAATCCTTAGAAGCGCATGCCAAACGGTCGGCCGCCGCCTTCTTTCTATCCACCCAACTGTCCTTTTTACTCACCGAAGAAAGGGTGTTGTCGCTTTCTGAAGAAACAATGGCTGCCACCCGATCGCCGAACTCAGCACGTATTTGGTCCACAGTGCAATCCGTATCTTCCACCACGTCGTGCAAAACCGCAGCCGCCAACAACTCCTGATCGTTGGTCAAGGACGTTACAATGGTAAGGGCTTCCAATGGATGCACGATGTATGGATATCCCTTACCTCTTCGCTCCATCCCGGAATGGGCCTTAACCGCAAAGATAATCGCTCTATCTAACAATTCGGAATCAATCGGTGCATTTGCCATAAAAAACTATTTTTAACGTTCATTCTAAAAAGGAATCTCACTATCTTTTCCACTTTCTTCTTTATAAAAAGAAAAAAACATCTATTATTAAGATACAATATTTATTTTTTTTGCCTGCTCATAATTGCGCTGAGCTCGCTGGGTATTAGCTTGATCCGCGCCGCCGAGACTGTTGTAGAAAAATTCCAATCCCTTCACGCCCAAACCCTGCTTTAAGATATAGACAATACAAAGGTTTTGCAATGCCACGGAAGCGGCAATAATATCAATATCGGTACCGGCAATCTGATGGACTGCCAGTTGGAAAGCGTCCTCACTATATTCATTCTTCATCCTCTCTACATCTCCGATTGTCTGAAATTGTAAAAGTTTAAACACTTCAATATACTTAGACACACTATCGAAGAACACTTCCGCCTGGTTAACAGCGGCGATTCGTTCTGCCAAAGGACGAAACGGGTTCAATTCCAGATAGCTATGGAACGTATCGCCATTCAGGGGGATTTCATCGAAATTACCGCTATTCACCAAATTCTGCACCTGACGACGATACTCTGTAATCTCTCTTCTAATATTGCTAAACTGCTCATCGGCCAACTCAAGCATTCCCGCCAAACGGTTCAAGTTACGCAAATGGGCAGGCGGCACTTCCACTCCCGACTTATAACCAATGTCGTGATGAATATTGGCCCATACGTGCTGCAAAGCGGTACGCATTTGAATCTCGAAACGCAACTCGTTGATTTCAGGATGTTCAGGATCGTCAAACAAGGATTTTGGAATACGACATATATAATGCAACGACATATAGCCAAAGCTGTTCAATTCGTGCATTTTTCTTTTATCCACCGAGTTTTTCCAATCGATTTCGAAGATATTATCGACGATAGCGGCAATTTTGTCCACCTCATCAGTATAAAAGGTAATCACTCTAACGCCTAAAATATCGGTTAAATCAGACAAGAAATTGTACTTGGCTCCCTTTAACTGCAACTTTCCAGCCAAACTCGCATCCGTCTTAATTCGTGATTCCAAACCATTGACGATGATGGAATTGTCATCAAAGGCCTTTTTCATTCGTTGCACAACGATTTCCTTCATTTTTTTGAATACTGGAAGCATTTCGTAATACTCTTCCATAATCATCTGACAATGAAGATCGAGATTGCGAAGCAAATCATTATTTGCCATATCCTTAATATTTAATAATCATTATGGTAATATCGTCATTTTGATCCACTGGTCCGGTAAATTCCCTCACCGTCTTCAATAAATCATCGCATGCGGTTTGCGCCGTTTCAAAGGCCTCGGGCTTGGACGCCCATTGCAAGAGGCGTTCTTCTCCAAATAGGTTTTTATCCTTATCTTCCGCCTCTGTAACGCCCTCGGTATATAATATCCATTTACTGCCTTTTTCAATTTGTACTTCCTGCATTTCATATTTGAAATCAGGAATCAGTCCCACTGCCAAATTGACCTTTTCCTTCAAAAATTCAGCAGTTCCATCTGGTTTTACCAAAATAATCGGGTTATGACCCGCATTGCAAAATTGGAAAAGACCGGTTTTAAGGTGAAGACAAGCGTGAAACAAGGTAACGAACATACCCATATTGTTATTGTCTGATATCGATTCGTTGATCCTCTCCATCTTTTGGGCCAAAGAAAAATTCAGCCCCGACATAAAGCGGCAGGCACTACGGGTAATGGCCATAAACATTGAAGCTGGCACACCTTTTCCCGACACATCGCCGATGGCAAGGCACAACACGTCGTCCGAGGTGCGATAGATGAAATCATACAAGTCACCGCCTACTTCCTTGGCCGGAATCAAGAGCGCATGCAAATCTACTTCGTCGCATTGCGGGAAATTCTGCGGCAGCATCGACTGCTGAATGTCGTGAGCGATGTTCAGCTCACTTTCAAAACGCTCATTGGCAGCCGTCGTGGTTTTCAATTCGTCAACATATTTGACAAGGGAAGTCTGCATATAATCAAACGAATCTCGCAATTGTCTAAGTTCATCGTGAGATTTTATCCTGGGGAGTTTCGTATTAAAATTCCCCGTGGCAATGCTTTCCGCCGATTTTGAGATCTCGGTCAATGGTTGCGTTAAGTGTTTTACCACGAAATAACACACGACAAACAGAAGAATCAATCCGAAACCAAAGACGAAACCGATAATGATATGCATCACCGTTGAACGCTCCAACACGGAACGATATGGACAAATGATGGCCACAGACCAACCATTATTCAAGGGGCCAAATGAGGCAAAAGAAATATCACGGTCCAATGCGAAACTCTTAATTCCGCTATTGCCATCCAACATAGAAGTCACAATTTTACGCAGGACTTCATTTTCCTTCAATTCGGGTTCGTCAAAAATATTTTTACCCATCTCATCCGAATAAGGATGGCCGATAAACTGGCCTTCCTTACTTACCAACAACGTAAATGAATGCTTATAGGGTCGAATGGAATTGGTTTTTTCAGACATCTGTTCCAAGGAAATGTCTGCCGTGATAATGGCCATCACATTACCGTTGGAATCGAGCAAGGGACGACTAAACGTGGACATCAGCACACCGCCTCCGCCTTCGTCGAAATAAGGTTCGGTCCAGCAACACTGTTTGGTTTCGAAGGGAACACGAAACCAATCCATACTAAAATAGTCGTAATCCTCATTGCCCAATTGCTTCGAGTGGACTTCCCCATTACTATCTCGATAAGAGTATGGCGAAAAATAATACTTTCCCTGAAATTCCCCTTTCGGGAAAGCGATAGCCGCACCGGAAATGATAGAACTTTGGCTAACGACTTTTCGGGTCATATCATATAAATACCGTTCGTTGAACACGTGGTCGGTCAAAAGCCAGGAGATGTCCTCGGTGGTCACTTCCGCCACCTCCAACGTCTTTTCCAAATCATTGATGGTGGCCGCAAGCATATTCGAAGCCGACGACATCGCCTCCTCCGTAATCAACTTGTGCGAATAAATCGCCAAGATGGCCATTGCCCCAAGAAATATCACAGAAGTAATGCCGACAATATAAAGACTTAAACGACGGGAAAAAGATTTAACTTTTCTCATATTTCGCAAGAAAATTACTAAACGTTGATTTTCATCGTCAAGATATTGCAACCATCTTTGAAGCTGTATTGCACATCATCCATCATCTGCTTGCACAAAAAGATTCCCAATCCACCAATAGGTCTTTCTTCCACCGAAAGCGTGATATCCGGATCCGATTTGGCCAAGGGATTAAATGGTTTCCCACTGTCTTTCAATATGATGGAAAGCACATTGTCTTCTTTTTTGGTTTCGATTTCGATATACCCAAGTCCTTCTTTATAGGCGTAATTAACGACATTTTCAACGGTTTCCTCCACGCTAAGGCGGATTTTGAAACACAAACCGTCGTCTTTGGGCATATCCTCTGACTGCATCAAGGATTCAACGATTTCTCCGCATTTGCCCACAATGGGTTCAAAACGTATTGTCATTTTTTTATAATTTTATATTGATATTATATTTTCTTACATAGCGGCAATGTTTGTCGCAATTTTTTGAGTTAGTTCAAC
Organism: Bacteroidales bacterium; assembly: GCA_024400715.1. The sequence goes on from JAKSMH010000059.1 coordinate 6,448, forward strand.
AATAATGGATTTGGAATAGACATTGGCCACAAAGTGAATAAACTTACCGAAATCCACCCGTGCATCGTGGTCCGCCTTATCGGAAATGATACGAATAACCGTAAAAGGCAGGTTAAATTCAACGCAAACCTGGGCCACGGCGGCACCTTCCATTTCCACACACTTCACTTCCGGCAGCAGGCCTATCAGTTCTTGTCGTTTT